>NZ_JBHUAL010000022.1:0-41068 GCF_042789775.1 Kitasatospora sp. NPDC056800
GCCGCCCGGCCGGACCCGCCGGGCGGCATGGGCGTGCGCACAGGAAGTCGGCCCGGCCGACTTCCTGCGCATGGTGCTGCTCGGGCCGAACTCGGAATGCCGGTCGTCCAGTTGTCGTGAGGCCCAGCCGGTAGGTTCTCGGCTTGTGATTTATCCAGTGCGGCGTGGTTTGGTGCCGACTTTGTGGTGAGCCGGTCGGCGGTAGAGCTCGCCGGTGACCAGGAGCAGGCCCACGTCGTTGCGGTTCGCGGGGCGGCGGTTCTTCGAGCCGGGTGGGCGCCCGGGGCCGGGCCGGGTGGGCTTCGGCACTGCGGCCGGGGTTGAGGTTCTGGCGTGCAGGTGTCGGAACCCGCGGCGTACTCGGGCCGGGGTGAGCTTGTTAGGTTCGGCCGGCTTCTCCCATGGCCGTCGCAGGTCGGTGGTCAGAGAGCGGGCGAGGCGGAGCTGGGTGCAGGCGGTGGCGACCAGCCAGGTTCACCGGTCCGCTGCCTCGGCCTCCGGCAGTCTCGGAGCGGTCCGGCCGAGTGTCCTCTTGATCATCCGGAAGAAGTGCTCGATGTCGAACCTGCGTAGGAACGTCTGCCAGGAGAGGTCGGTCTCCGCGGGGCCGGCCTCGGGCCGTGACCACCAGAGCCACAGCGGCTTGGGGTCGCCGCCGCTGGGCAGGTGGTCGACCTGGAGGCGGACGACTGTGCCCTCGATGACCGGGAGCGGGCCGGGGTGGTACAGGGCTCCGTGTCCGCGCCGGTGCTCGGGAGCCAGCGCCAGTCCGACCAGGGTCTTCACCGGGCCGTCGGTGCACAGCACTGCGTCGGTCAGCTCGAACAGCGCGTCGCGCCGTCCGGTCAGGCAGTCGTAGAAGACCCGCCGGAAGCGTGACAGTTCCGCGAACGGCTCGCACTGCACGCCCTGTTCCAGCACACTCATCGCTACGGCCTTTGCGTCAAGTGTCCTGTCTCGCGTGACGTTGCCGTTGTCTCACTGGATCTTGGTGGATTCGGGCCTGGTCTCGGACGATGCTGCCGGTGAAGGGCAGACTGGCGGTCTCGTGTCTCAGTTGATGTTGCCGGTCGGATCTGTTCGTCTCGACAGTCCCTGCTCCTGATCTTGCCGAGTCTCAGCAGGATTTCCCTCCTACGGGCGGTTTGCGGGCATTCAGTCTGGTGGTGGCCGTCAAGTGTGGCTTGCTCGGATCAACACGAGCTCGCTCTGGGAGGATCGGTGGGTGTCGAGGGGTTGGGGCAAGCTGCGTTCGAGGTTGCGTACGTGGACGAGGACCGTGTGCGTCGCCGCGGGGCTTTGACGGACTGCTGGACGTTGCGGTTCGAGCGGCTGCCGCCCGTGCGTACGGTCAGGTCGTACCCGGGGCAGAGATCGGTGACCCGCGACTACTGGATGGCGAAGACCGGCGGGACGGTGTCGTGCGAGTCGCACCTGGAGCGGCACCATGCGATGCTGCTGGACTTCGATCCCCAGGTGAGCGACCTGGTGGGGCAGCCGTTCCGGCTGTTCTGGCCGGGCCGGCGAGGCGGACGCGGGCACGTGCCGGATTTCTTCGCCAGGCTGGGCGACGGGGGCGGCCTGGTCGTCGATGTCCGCCCGGACAGGGCGATCGAGCCGGACGATGCGGAGGCGTTCGCGGCCACGGCCCGGGCCTGCGAGTTGGCCGGCTGGTCGTTTCGCCGGGTGGGGCTGATCGATCCGGTGCTGCTGGCGAACGTGAAGTGGCTTGCCGGCTATCGGCACCCCCGTAATCAACAGGACGCAGTGGCAGAGAAGTTGGAGGAGGTATTCGCCGAGCCGATGCCGCTGCTGGCCGGTGCTGAGCGTGTCGGCGACCGGCTGGCGGTGCTGCCGGTGCTCTATCACCTGCTCTGGCGCCGCCTGCTGGAGGTGGACCTGGCGGCGGGAGTGCTGGGGCCACGCAGTGTGGTCCGGCAGGCGGTGGCGGTGCGGTGAGGCGTCCGCTGGTGGTCCGGCCGGGTGACCGGGTGCGGTTCGAGAACCGGGTCCATACCGTGGTCGGGTTGTCGGGTGTCCTGGTGCGCTTGGCTGACGAGCTCGGTCAGGGCAGCGCGATGCACCTGCCGACGCTGATGGTGTCGCCCGGCTTCGAGGTGATCGGCTCGGCGTCCGCCAGGCGGCTGCCGCTGGGGCTGCTGGACGGGCTGGCCCCTGCGGAGGCCGAGCGGGCGTTGTGGTGGCACCGCCACATGAGCGAGGTCCTCACCGGTCTGCCGCCAGATGCCCCGGCGGGGGCGATGCCGAGGCCGGAGTACGACCCGGCAGCGAGGACGCTGACCCAGCGGGAAGAGGCCAAGGCGGCCGAGTTGGCCGCGGAGACGGGGCGGCCGGTCAGCTGGCACACGATCCGTTCCCGACGGCGCCGCTACCAGAGCCGCGGGGTGCTGGGCATGGCGGACGGCCGTCAGGCCCCGCGACGCTCCGTCCAGGGCCAGGTGGATGCGCGGGTGGTGGAGATCCTGCGGACGCTGATGGGCCAGGCCAGGGATGGTTCGACCCGCACCGTCAGCTACTACTTCACGCGCGTCGGCCAGGAGGCTGGAAAGCTGGAGGGTCCGTCGGTGGTGATGCCGTCGCGGGCGACGTTCTACCGCTTGTTCGAGCGCCTGGAGGCCGGCCGGCACACCACCGGTTCGGCCCGCACTCGCCGCTCGCTGGCCAACCAGCCCGACGGAGTCTTCGACCAGGTGACCGTCTGCCGTCCGGGCGAGCTGATGGAGATCGACTCCACGCCCTTCGACGTGCTGGTCAGACTCGACAACGGGGTCGTGGACCGGTGCGAGTTGGTCGGCATGGTCGACGTCGCCACCAGGTCGATCACCGCGGCGGTGCTACGGCCGACCACGAAGTCGGTGGACGCGGCACTGCTGCTGGCCCGGTCCGTCACCCCGGCACCGATGCGGCCGGGTTGGCAGGAGGCTCTGCGGATGGAGCACTCGGTGCTGCCCTACGAGCGACTGCTCTCGGTGGACGAACGGCTGCGGCACGCTGCCGCAGTCCCGCCGATCATCCCGGAGACTGTCGTCATCGATGGCGGGAAGGCGTTTTTGTCGAAGAACTTCCACACCGCCTGCAACGCGCTGGGAACCGAGGTAATCCACGCACCGCCCCGCACCCCGACCCACAAGCCCCACATCGAACGGACACTCGCATCGGCGGCCTCACTGTTCGCCCAGTTCCTTCCCGGCTACACCGGACGCTCCACCGAGTACCGCGGACGCAAGGTCGAGGACGAGCCGCTGTTCTCGCTGCACCAACTCCAGGAACTGCTGGAGCAGTGGATCAGCGCGAAGTGGCAGAACAGACCCCATGACTCCTTGCGGGACCCGCTCGCACCCCGGCGGACCTTCTCCCCGAACGAGAAGTACGCCGCATTGGTCGAGACGGCCGGCTACCTCCCGCTGCCGCTGACGGCCGAGGACTACCTGGAGCTGCTGCCCGCCCGCTGGCAGGCCGTCAACTCCTACGGCATCAAGATCAAACACCGGATCTACAACTGCGAGGAACTGGACGGGCTCCGGCGGGAGAAGTCCGGGATCACCGAGCGGAAGAACCTCTGGGAAGTCCGCCACGACCCCTACGACATCCGGCTCGTCTGGCTCCGCAACAACCGCGACGGCGGGAAGTGGATCACCGTCCCCTGGCGGCTGCTGTCCACCGCGCCAACTCCGTTCGGTGAACTGGCCTGGGACCACGAGGCCCGCAACCTGCGCGACCAAGGCGAACAGGTCGCCGAGGGGGCCATCGCCAAGGCCGTCGACGACCTGATGGAGCGGGCGATCGCCGGCCCCGAGAGCACCCCGGCGCCGCCCAAGCCCGCACGTGACCGCAAGAGCCGCCGGGACCGCAAGGTCGCCGCCCGCACCCAGGTCACGGGCGAGCCCGCATGGCCGCGGCCCGAACATCCACCGGCCTCGCCACCCGAGTCGGCCGCCCAGGCCAGGGGCGACGAGGAGGCCGAGGCCGACGAGCCGCTCGCCGACGTCGTCCCGCTAAAAGTCTTCGACGCACGCAAGGAGGCCAAGAAATGGTGGTGAACACCCGGGAGTTCGGGCAGCCCGAGGACCGGCGGATGCCCACGACCACGCTGGAAGGCTGGCAGCGCTTTATCGATGAGGACCCGATTGCCTTCGACCTGCTGGCCGACGACGAGTGGAAGCAACTCGATCCGCGCTCCCGTGACAAGTACGACGAAGCCCGGGTCAACTACCACTCCGAGCTGGTCATCGTGGAGACCCCGACCATCCGGGACGTCCTCCACCAGGGCCGGCTGCTGACCCTGGTCAACCGCAGGGAGATCAGCGCCCGCCGGGGGCTGATCGTCTCCGGGCCCTGGGCAACGGGCAAGTCCACCGCCATGAAGCAGCTGGGACGGGCCCACGAGCTGCGAGTACGCCAGCGTTTCCCAGGACACGACCGCATCCCGGTCGTCTACGTCTCCGCGCCGCCGAACGGCTCCCCTCGCAAGCTCGCCACTCGTTTCGCCCACTTCCTGGGCCTGCCGATGAAGTCCAGGCACAACGAGATGGACATCGCGGACGCAGTCTGCGAGATCCTCACCGACGCCCGCTGCGACCTGGTGCTGGTCGACGAGATCCACAACATCAACATGGCCACCTCGACCGGAAAGGACCTGTCGGACCACCTGAAGTACTTCGCGGAGCACATCCCCGCCACGTTTGTCTACGCCGGTATCAACGTTGAGCGCGAGGGCCTGTTCACCGGGGTGCGCGGCAAGCAGATCGCGGCCCGGTGCGTGATGAAGTACACCGGGAACTTCCCCTACCAGGCCGAATGGCGCGCGGTGATCGCGCTGATGGAGGACTCGCTGCGGCTGCACCACCACGAGCCCGGCAGCCTGACCCGCTCGGCGAAGTATCTCCACGCCCGCACCGGAGGCAGTATCAGCAGCCTGTCCCACCTCATCCGCGCATCCGCCATCAGCGCGATCGCCGACGACAGCGAGCGCATCACCCGACGCCTGCTGGAGTCCATCCCGGTCGACCACAACACCCAGTCCGAAAGCCCCAGCACGGCCACCGAAGAGGACGATGCCGGAGAGGCCGCTTGAACCGGCCCCTGCCGCCGCCCCGGCTCCGGCGGTTCCCGCACACGGTCATCCCACTTCGCGGCGAGACCACCGACTCCTACATGAGCCGGCTGGCGGTGGCGAACCGGCTCACCCCTCATGCACTGTGTGAGTACATCAACGACCCAGACCGGATACACCCTGGCCCGCTGCCCCTCCTGGATGCTCTCGCCAACTTGTCCGGACACCCGGCTGAGCAACTCGCGCGTGCCCTTCCCGAACTGCGATCTCGCGAGCACGGCCGGCATCTGGCCTCCGCTGGCCTACGGCCACTCGACCGCGGCTGGGTGATCCAGGCCGTCTGCCGGCTCTGCCTGGCCTCCAAGAACATCACCGGACCAGCGCGATGCTGGGTCCCGATCACCACCAAACTCTGCACGCGGCACAGCCGTTGGACGGACACGCATGGGGACCAGCTTGACCTCCGCAGTGTCCCCGAAGTGCCACGAGCCCAGCACCGGCACTTCCGCCTCGCTCGCCGCCACGGCTGGAGACGCGTCGGCCTGGCGTTCGCGGAGGCCAGCGACGTCTGCTGGGACTGGTGGAACAGCCGGAAGAACAGGACCGCCCGTGACCGTCGCATGGCCATCCTCAGCGGGCCGAACTGGAACAGCGTCCACCGTGACAATCCGCAGATCGCGGTCAGTACCTACCCCGACATCGTTGCCCTGACCAGCGTGCTCGTCTCCCCGACACTCCGGTCGCTGCCCTTCACGGGGCGCCCAGCCGACCTTCGCCGGTTCGTCGAGGAGGTCCGCACTCGCGTCGTGCCTGGCTACCGCTACGAAGACGCCAACTCCGCCGACCCGCTCTTCCGCTGGATGGAGGCCGAACGCTACTACCGCACCGCTGACGATGACCCATTCCTGCTTCCGCCTGCCGCCGGCCCGCGCGCGCAGACGGAGCCCAGGCACAGTGCCAACGACCTGCGGTGTCTTACCTGCGGCACCCGACTCAGCCCGCAGGCCCGTCCGGACGCAGCTTTCTGCTCAAGCGCATGCCGGGCACGCAGGTGGAGACTCAGCCAGGCGGAGCCGTCCAAGCGGACGACGAAATGCCTTATATGCAAGACCACTTGGACCTCCGGGCTGGAACGCCGCAAGGACGCTGTCTACTGCTCGGCGCGGTGCAATACGGAGGCATGGCGGCGACGCAGGATCGGCGGCTGACCGTCTTTCGCTGAGCGGCAACATCAACCGAGACGGGCCGTCGTGACTCGTGCTGGGCGGCAACATTGACTGAGATTCCGGCTTGGACCCGTCTCACACGCCCTCGCATCTCCCCTGGTCACAGGGCTGGCTACCGGCAAGATCGAATGAGACGGGACATCAAGTCCTGTATTCCTTTGGTCGAGTTCAGGATCATGCGAAGGCCGCTCCGCCGTCCGGGGAATCCCCGTGTGGGTGACAGATCCAGTGGATCGCCCCGCCCTCTAGATCCAACGCCGTTCAGTTAAGTGCGGGGGCTGTTCGTCAAGGCTGGTGAACGAGGCAGCGGAGCTGCTGTAGAAGAGGCTTGTCCTCCAAGACATCCTCACCACAGGAGCTCCGCTGTTGGAACAGGCTGCCACAACAAGGCCGTGCGACGGGGGGTCGTCGTCACGGCGGTGATCGAGGTAGGCGAGGCAGCGGTCGGTGGCCGTCCGGAAGGCGTCGATGTCGCCGACGGCGGCGTAGGCGGTGGCGAGTCGGCCCAGCGCGCGGGCGCGGACGGTCGGCACGCTCCTGGCTGCCGTTTCGACGGCCGCCTCGGCGAAGCGGATTGCCGCGGTGGCCTTCCCTCCGGCCGCGTGCTGGTACGACAGCATCCCGAGTACATTGGCGACGGTGTCGTGGTCGGCGCTGGCGAGGGCGAGGCGGACGGCGAGTAGTTGGTAGCACTGGCCCGACGGTGAGAGGTCCGCGTCGAAGGCCATCCATCCGGCGAGCTGGGCGAGTCCGCTGGCGGTGCGCAGGAGCCGGGTGCCGATGTCCGGGGTGTAGCGGCTGTTCCGCAGTAGCGACAGCATGCCGTCCAGTGCGGTGAGGACGTAGCGCTGGGAGATGGCACCGCCGCCGGTGGCGTCGTCGAGGCGGCGCGGGTCGGCGAGGTGGGATTCCAGGACGGCCACCATCGGGGGCAGCACCTGGTCGGCGCCGCTCTCGCGGCCGGTGCTGTGGACTGCTTGCCGGTCGGCGTCCCAGACCGCGGTGAACAGGTCGCCGGCCGAGCGGAGCGTCGCCTGGGTGGCGGGGTCGGTCGAGTTCCAAGCCGTGGCGGTCGCCAGCACGGCGGGCAGGGAACGTCGCCCCAACAGCCCGTCGGTGACGGTTTGTTCGTCGCTGTGGGCAGCTGGTTCGGGCAGGCCCCAGAGCATGGCCTGGGTGTAGGTCCGGCCGGTCCTGTCCGACAGCACGGTGGCAGCCAGACGGCGCACCACTTCCGACCGGGGACCGCGCCGCGGCTCCAGGCATGGGCGGCAGTCAGGTCGAGTCGCCTTTCGCCGAGGCCCGTGAGCTGTCCGTTGATCACGCGGACCAGGTCACGGGGCGACTGGCCGGCGACCTTAAGGGCTTCCGCGAGGACCGCTCCGGGACGGTCGCCGCAAGGTGTCGCCGCGCCCCCGACTGGGACTCTCCGAGCGTCATCACGCGGCGACGGTACGTCAACTGTGCGTTTGTGTGCGCTAATTCGCGAATTTTCATGCTGACTGTAGGGAGTTCGCGACGCTCGCGCGTCCACGCACGCGTAGGGTCGGGCCGTAGGTGGTCTCCGCCGGTGCGGCGATCGTGGTGCGGGCACCCAGGACGGACGTCGCCCTGGGCTCGGTCCCGGCCGCACTCAATGGCTCACGCGAGCGATCGAGTACCAGATCGCGATCCGTGGGAGCCGCGCCCAATCGCTCGCGCGAGCCATCAATGCCGGGTGCCTGGACGACCCGCCGGCCCTCGGGCTCTGATGCGACCAACCCGCCATCCGGCGCCCGAACAGGCCCGGGACGAGCGCTGCCCTTGATGGCTCGCGCGAGGCATCAAGATCGGTTTCGGCGCGCCGGACAGCGGTCCGGGCCTTGAACAGACGATATGACGCAGAATTCCAGTAGAAGAACCCAAACCCGAAATATCATCGCCCACTTCATGGAAATCATCCATAAAGGGCGAGCGGTGGGCGAGCAGGGGTCCGCGCATCCAGGGGAGGGCCGGCGGGGCCCGCGGGTTGGCGGGGTGAGCGACTGGCCTGAGGCCGATCTCGGTGAGCAGGCACTGCTGGTCTGGGTAGAGCTCGGCCCGGCTGGTGTCTCAGCGCTGGCTGGTAGCAGAGGGGCAGCGATCGCGGTCAGGACCTTCGCCGCTGTTTGCATGAAAATGATGGCGGCGGGTCGTCAATAACCATATGATCAAAGCCAGTTCATCCGTGCACATCACGTTCGGACACAGTCAGGATGGTGAAATGACCAGGTTCACGACCAGGTTCGCCCAGGGGACCGCGATCGCAGCCGCAGCGGTCACGCTGACGGCCTTCGCTCCGACGGCGGCCCAAGCCCATGGCTCGTCCGACATCACCCCCGCCGCGGCGGGCTCCAGCCCCGCACTCGCAGAATCCATACCCTCCAGCCCCGCACTCGCAGGCTCCATACCCCCCTGTACGGCCCACAACGCGAACAACAACCTCGGCGTCGCCTTTTGGGCCGACTACACCATCGTGTCGACCGCGGCATGGTGCAGCTACAGCTACAAGTACGAGCTAGCCATGCAAGGTGATGGCAACCTCGTGCTGTACAACAGGGAAAGCGGCTCGGCGATCTGGGCCACCGGCACGTACAACCACCCGGGCGCGACGGCGACGATGCAGTCGGACGGGAACTTCGTTGTCTACGACACCAACAGGACCGCCCTGTGGTCCACCGGCACCTGGTCGGCCGGCGCCGACTCGCACTTCGTGTTCCAGAACGACGGCAACCTGGTCGTGTACAAGGGCAAGGGCGAAGGCAACCCGGTATGGGCCAGCGGCACCTACGGCGCCTGATCTCCCACCCGGCGGGGCCGATTCCGTTGCCCCGCCGCAGCGCCTGATCCATGGTGCGGAGCTCCGAAAGGCCGCTGCCCTGTCCTTGGGTTCCAGGAGCAACGCCGTTCGGTTAAGTGCGGGGGCTGTTCGTCAACGCTGGTGAACGAGGCAGCGGAGCTGCTGTAGAAGAGGCTTGTCCTCCAAGACATCCTCACCACAGGAGCTCCGCTGTTGGAACAGGCTGCCACAACAAGGCCGGGCGGGACAGCGGCCGGGGTGTTCGCGCCGGGTCATGTCGGCGAACTGACCCGGATCGTGCCGTTCGAGATGGTCGACGAGGTGCTGGCGGAGACGGGCGCGGTGCAGCGCAGGGTCCGGCTGATACCGGCACGGGTCACGGTCTACGTCCTGCTGGCCGGAGCGCTGTTCACCGGGCTGGGATACCGGCAGGTCTTCGACCGGCTGTGTGCCGGACTGGCGGGCCCGGCTCCGGCCCGGCCCAGCGGCAGCGCGTTGCGGCAGGCCCGCCAGCGGCTGGGACCAGCACCGATGAAAGCTTTGTTCGACCTGGTCAGGGGCCCTGCTGCCACGACCGCGGCGGCCGGCTGGTGGCGGGGTCTGAGGGTCGTCGCGGTCGACGGCACCCTGCTGCCGGTCCCGGACTGTCCGGCCAACCTCGCGGTGTTCACCCGGCAGCGGCTCGGCAACGGGATCTCCGGCTACCCGCAACTGCGGCTGGCCGCGCTGGTGGCCTGCGGGACCCGGGCGGTGATCGACGCCGTGTTCGGCCCGGCCGCCACCGGCGAGCTGGAGTACGCCCGCCGTCTGGCGGTGGATCTGCGGGCCGGGATGCTGCTGCTGGGCGACCGGAACTTCGCCGCCGCCGCACTGTTGAACCACTGGGCCGACACCGGCGCGGACTTGCTGGTGCGCTGCAAGTCCGGCCGGAACCTGCCACCGGTGGCCCGCTGCTGGGACGGCTCGGTGCTGGCCCGGCTCGGAGCGCTGACCGTGCGAGTGATCGACGCTGAGGTCGGCATCATCACCTCTCGGGGCACCCGCACCGGCCACTACCGGTTGCTGACCACCCTCACCGACCCGTCGACGCACCCGGCCGCCGAGCTCGTCCGGCTCTACCACGAGCGCTGGGAGATCGAGACGGCCTACGCGGAGCTGAAGCCCACGATCCTGGGCGGACACGTTCTGCGGGCCCGCACCCCGGCCGGTGTCGAGCAGGAGGTCTGGGCACTGCTGACCACCTACCAGGCGCTGCGGACCGCGATGACGGACGCCACTGACAGCGTCCCCGGCACCGACCCCGATCGGGCCGGCTTCACCACCGCCCTCGCCGCCACACGCGACCAACTCGTCCTGGCCGCCGGCATCACCACCGACACCGTGATCGACCTGGTCGGAGCCATCGGCCGCAACGTGCTGGCCCACCTCCTGCCCGCCCGGCGGATCCGCACCAAAGACCGCATCGTCAAACGCGCGATCTCCAAATACAACGCACGCGGACCCGCCATCGACCGGACCACCTACAAAGCAAGCATCCACATCACCATGCTCACGAGCAGCCCTTGACGTCCCACACCCGCCCTTAACTGAACGGCGTTGCCTCTAGATCCAGCGGTACTCCGGGTCCTTGTACTTTCGTTCCTCGGGAAAGGGCTCGCGAGCGTACTTGACCCACTGAGGCGCGCAGGCTCCGATCGTCTCGTAGTTGCGCTGAGCGTCGGAAAGACTCATCGTCCCGTTCGGACCGCCACGGACCTCGTCGCGATCATGCTCGTCCTGCCCATCGTCCTCCCAGTAGCACACCAGGCAGGTCTCGTTCACCCCACGTGATTCCATCGTCAGATAGCCACAGCACGGACAGGCGTAGGGGCCGTTCTCCGGGCCGAGCACGATGTTGTACCTCTGCGGGTTGGCGCTTTTGTCGTCGCTGGTCACGCTGCCAGAGATAGCAGCACGCACCGACATGGCTGACGGAGTCGAACACGGCTGGAGGTTAAACGGCAAGCTCGGATCCTGTGCCAGTTCTCAGGCGCGATGTCATCCGACTGGTCGAACTGACACGGGATTGAGAATCACTGTCCACAGCAGGTAGTTTGCGGAGGACAGAGAGAAGAGTTCACATGGACTCCCGGATCGCCCGTATCCGACGCAAGCTCGCCAAGGTGCCCTATGCCGCGCTGCGAAGCTACTCCTTCGGTGAAGAGAAGCACGGGTTCCGCCTCAAACCCCCGTTGCCGGACGCGAAGGTCGCCGAGTTCGAGGCCGACCGCCACATCGAACTGCCCGACCCCTACCGCAGCTTCCTGACCATGCTGGGCGGGGGCGGGGCATCGCCTTTCTATGGCCTGCTGCCTTTGCAGTCATGTCGGCTCTTCACGATGGACCCCCACGGGGAGCCCGGCCGCCCTCGGGGGTTCACGTTCGCCGGCGGCCCGTCTCACCGAAGTGACCTGTTCCTGCACATCATCGAGGCGGGGTGCTCCGACCTGGTGCTTCTCGGCATCACGGGTCCCCTGGCGGGCCGCGTCGTCACCGGAAACGCTGACGGCTTCTGGGGCCCCAACGTCTCGTCGGCCACGGACTTCCTGGCCTGGTACGAACGCTGGCTCGACCACATGCTCGCCGGGCGCGACAACCGCAACCTGGAACTGACCTCACCCGCCCTGAGGGCGCCGGTCGACCGCATCGAGAGGCGGCACCGCGATCGCGAGGATCTGTCACAACTGTGAGAATCCGAAGCTGCGCCATCCGGCCGAGACCGGGGACGGAGTCGCAGGTCGCATGGTTGCCCGTATGACACGGAGGCCGAGAACCTTCACAACCACGACGGCCGGGCCGGGTCGCGACCGTACGGACGGGAGGGCTCCGAGCTCTACTGGGCCGACCCGGCCGCGGTGCCGGGATTCTGGACGTGCTGCTTGAGGAAGAGGGCCGCGCGGTCCAGTGCCCGGTCGGCCTCGTCGAGCACGCCGGCGAAGGACTGGAACACGTGGGGTACGTCGGCGGTGATGTCGAGGACCACGTCCACTCCGGCCGCGCGGGCGCGGGCGGCCATGCGGGTGGAGTCGTCCAGGAGCAGTTCGTTGGTGCCCGCCTGGAGGAGCATCGGCGGGAAGCCCGTCAGGTCGGCGAGGACGGCGGGGCTGAGCAGGGGCTGGTGCGGGTCGGCTCCCGCGAGGTACATGGCCCCGGTGTGTTCCAGGTTCTCGCGGGTGAAGATCGGGTCGATGCCCGCCTTGGTGTCCATGCTCTCGCCCGCCCTGGTGGCGTCGAGGCCGGGGGAGAAGGCCACGATCGCGGCGGGCAGCGGGAGGCCGGCGTCGCGGGCGGCGAGGCAGGTGGTGACGCTGAGGCCGCCGCCGGCGGAGTCCCCGGCGAACGCGATGCTTGCCGGGTCCTCGCCGCTGTCGAGGAGGGCGCGGTAGGCGCCCAGCGCGTCCTCGATCGCGGCCGGGAACGGGTGCTCGGGGGCGAGCCGGTAGTCCAGCGAGTACGCCCTGAACCCGGTCCTGGCCACGAGGTTCCCCGTCAGCGACATCGCCGTCTCGGGGGAGCCGAACACCCAGCCGCCGCCGTGGAAGTACAGGATCGTCCCGGTGCGTGTCCCCTCGCCCAGCTCGTCGCCCGGCTCGACGTACAGGGCCGGCCGGTCGCCGAGCGTCGTCCGCGTGGTGCGAAGGCCGTCCGGGACGATCATCCGGGCCATCAGCGCTTCGAATCCGACCCGGATCTCCTCGACCGACCGGGGGCCGTCGGGCCGGGGCTGCCGCAGCATCGCGTCGACCTGTGCGCGCTGTTCCTTGCTCATGGTGGCTGCTCCTGTCGCAAGTGTCTTCTTCGGCACTATATGCCGAGGCATCTAACGTAGACTATATGCCATGGCATCTAAAGTGACCGGCGAGACGGTCGACCTCCCGAGCTTCTTCGCCGACCTCGTCCGATGCGAGACGCGCCTGTACAACGCCCTCAACGACCGTCTCCGCGAGCGGCACGGGATCGTCACGTCCCAGTTCGAGTTCCTGCGCCACCTCCGCGACCACCCCCGGGCGCGGGTGGCGGACCTGGCGGCCGAGTTCGCCGTCGGCATCGGGTCCACCAGCAAGGGCGTCGACCGCCTGGAGCGGCAGGGCTGGGTCGCCCGCGTGCCGAACCCCTCGGACCGCCGGTCGTCACTGCTGGAACTGACCGACGACGGCCGTCAGTTGGTCGACGCGGCGGAAGGGACCTTCACCGAGCGCCTGGCCGAGCTGACCGCGGACGCGCTCAAGACGTCCCCCGTGGCGGCCGCCGCGCAGGCCCTCGCGGAGCTGCGTTCCGCCCTGGAACGCGACCAGATCGGCATGCCCACGGGCTGAGGCCGTCGACCGGCCCGGGTGTGGTGAGGGGCGGTACCCGGTCGGGAAAATCACTGGCCGCCGCTTGCCGACGGTGGTCATACTGCCGCGATGGACCCAGTGACGCTTGAGACCGACCGTCTGCTGCTCCGGGCCTTCACGCCCGCCGACGTGGACGCGGTGTACGAGGCCTGCCAGGACAAGGACATCCAGTTCTTCACCCCGGTGCCGGTGCCCTACCGGCGTACGGACGCGGAGCACCTGGTCGGCGAGCGGCTGCCCGCCCAGTGGGCGGAGGACAAGGACTACACCCTCGGCGCGTTCCGCAAGGACACCGGAGCCCTGGTCGGCCTGTACGGCCTGAGCCTCAGGCGGCGCGGCGTCTGGGAGCTCGGCTACTGGGCGGTCAAGGAGCAGCGCGGACGCGGGTACTCGGTGGAGGCCGCCCGGGCCCTGTGCGACTGGGGCTGGGCCACGATCGACGTGCACCGCATCGAGTGGTGGGCCATGGTCGGGAACACCGGCTCGCGTGCCGTCGCCGAGAAGCTCGGCTTCACCGTCGAGGGGACCCTGCGCAACCGTGACTACGCCAACGACGGCCAGCCGCACGACTGGTGGGTGGGCGGGCTGCTGAGGCCCTGACACCCGGGCGGCGGTGTGTTCTGACGGTGCGCCAGGATGGCCGCATGGCAGATGAAAAGATCACCCCGCGCACCATCGCCGACCACCACCTCGACCAGGTGGCCGCACACGACCCGCTGGAGGCCGCCTGGTTGGGCCTGCACCCCGGCGACGAACGGCAGCCGGACCTCTCCCCGGAAGGGTTCGAGGCACTCGCCGACATCGCCCGGCGCACCCTCCGTACGCTCGACACCGCACCCGCCACCGAGGATCCCGCCGACCGGGCCTGCGCCCGGCTGCTGCGGGAGCGCCTCACCGCCGAACTCGCCCTGCACGACGCGGGCGAGAACTTCCGCCAGTTGCGCAACATCGGCGCGCACGTGCACCACGTGCGGGAGATCTTCACCTACATGCCGACCGTCACCGACGAGGACTGGGCGGCCGTGGCCGGACGGCTGCGCAACGTGCCCGCCGCGCTCGACGGCTACCGGGCGACGCTCACCGAGGGGATGGCCCGGGGCCTGTTCGCCGCGCCCCGCCAGGCGGCCGTGGTGATCGACCAGCTCACCGCCTGGACCGGTGAGGCCACCGACCAGCGGGCGGGCACCGGCGCCGGGTGGTTCGCCGACTTCGTCGCCCCCGGCCCCGACCGGCTGCGCGGCGACCTGGACGCGGCCGCCGGCCAGGCCACCGCCGCCGTCGCCGAGTTCCGCAGCTGGCTGCGCGACAGCTACGCCCCCGCCACCGCCGACACCCCGGACGCCGTCGGCCGGGACCGCTACCGGCTCGCCGTACGCCACCACACCGGCGCCGACGTCGACCTGGACGAGGCCTACGCCTGGGCCTGGAGCGAGTTCCACCGGACGGCCGCCGAGATGCGGGCCGAGGCGGGGCGCGTGCTGCCCGGGGCCGGCGCCCTCGACGCCATGGACCACCTGGAGCGGCACGGCCACCGGGTCGCGGGCGAGGAGGGGATCCGCGACTGGCTTCAGCAGATCATGGACGGGGCGATCGAGGCCCTCGACGGCACCCACTTCGACATCTCCGGACCGGTGCGGAAGGTGGAGTCCCGGATCGCCCCCGCCGGGAGCGCCGCGGCACCGTACTACTCCGGCCCCAGCCTGGACTTCAGCCGCCCCGGACGCACCTACCTGCCCACGCTCGGCCGGGACGCGTTCCCGACCTGGCAGCTCGTCAGCATCTGGTACCACGAGGGCGTCCCCGGCCACCACCTTCAGCTCGCCCAGTGGGTCGCCGTCGCCGACCGGCTGAGCCGCTACCAGAGCACGCTGGGCATGGTCAGCGCCAACGTCGAGGGCTGGGCCCTGTACGCCGAGCGCCTCATGGACGACCTGGGCTTCCTCACCGACCCCGCCCACCGCCTCGGGTTCCTCGACGAGCAGATGCTGCGCACCATCCGGGTGATCATCGACATCGGCATGCACCTGGGCCTGCCGATCCCCGCCGACTCGGGCTTCCACCCCGGCGAGCGCTGGACCCCGGAGCTCGCCACGGAGTTCATGGCCACCTACAACGGCAGCCCCGCCGACATGCGCGGCAGCGAGATCGCCCGCTACCTCGGCTGGCCCGGGCAGGCCATCGGCTACAAGCTCGGCGAGCGCGCCTGGCTGGAGGGGCGGGAAGCCGCCCGCCGCCGGCAGGGCGCGGCCTTCGACCTCAAGGCCTGGCACATGAAGGCGCTGTCGCTGGGCTCGCTCGGCCTCGACGACCTGGTCGACCACCTCGCCGCACTGTAGGCCGGTGGCGGATGCCCGCACGGGAAGTCGGCCCGGCCGACTTCCCGTGCACGGCGCCGGCGGTCTGCCCTTTGGGGACAGGAGGTGCTTCCCCCGCCGAGGGTGCCCGGGCTCTGTCCCCGGGCGCCCGGGCCCGGGAGACTGCGGGGGAGACCGCCCCTGCAACCTGTGAGGTCGAGCCGTGATCGGCGCCACCGCCACTCCCCGCTCCGCCCGGCGGCCGGCCCGGGCCGCCCTCGCGGCGCTGCTCGCGCTCGCGACGGCCCTGGTGACCCTGGCCGGCGCCGCCCCCGGCGGGCAGGGCGCCGCCGCGGCCCCGGCGGCCGCGGTCGACCCGGCGGCCGGGCGGATCGTCTTCGCCGGCACCGACCACCGCGGCCTCGGCCGGGTGACCGGCATGACGGACAGCACCCCGCTGTTCGGGCCCGGCCCGATCCACTTCGACCGGGACCCGTCCGCCCGCGGCGGCGAACTCGTCTTCACCAGCCTGCGGGACGGCCCGCTGCCCCAGGTGTACCTGCGCGACGCGGCCGGCGCGGTGCACCGGCTCACCACCGGCATGGACACCGCCCACCCCGCGCTCGCCCCCGACGGCAAGGGCGTCGTCTTCGAGGCCCTGGAGCCCCGCGCCGGGGACGCCGGCCCCCGGCACGTCCTGTGGGCCGTCAACCGGGACGGCAGCGGGCTGCGCCGGATCACCGAGGGCGCGGCCGACGAGACCCACCCGACGGTCTCGCCCGACGGCAAGTGGATCGCGTACTCCTGCGACGGCGAACCGTCGCACCGTCAGATCTACCTGCGGCCGTTCGAGGGCGGCGCGCCCGTCAAGGTCACCAGCGTGACCAGCGGGGACGCCGTGGACCCGGCCTGGAACCCGGTGAACGACGACGCCCACCGCAACGAGATCGTCTACACCCGGGACGAGGGCGCCCAGGGCCGCACCCTGGTCCTCACCTCGCCCACCGGCGGCGAGAAGGCCTTCTTCCCCGGCACCGGCTCCACCTGGAAGACCGGCTCGGCCGGCTGGCTGGCCGACGGCAGCGGGGTGCTCTTCCTCAGCGCCGACCTGCTCGACCCCAACGACCCGACCCCGCAGCCCGACCCGTCCCGGCCGCCGGTGGTGAACCTCTACCGGGCGCTGACCTGCAACTGCGAAGCCCCGAAGGTGCTCTACCGCGCCAACCGGCTGATCGCCATGCCGACCTGGCTGGGCACCCAGACCGAGGGCGGCCCCGTCGTCGAGCAGACCAGCGCCTCCGGCGCCAACGTCGCCGACGTCGAGGACGTCCTCCCCGACGGCTCCGACCCGCGCGACCTCGGCATCAGCGTGCTCCGCGAGGACCCGGCCGCCGCCGACAACACCAGCACCGACCCGGGCGCCGACCCGCTGTTCCACCCCCGCCCCGGCTTCGACCCCTGGTACGAGCGCCAGACCTACACGCCCGACGGCCGCCGGATCGTGGTCACCCGCTACGAGGACGGCCCGGCCGGACGGATCCAGCGGATCTGGACCGCCGACGGCGACGGCGCCGACCCGCAGCCGATGAACCTCGCCGGACGCGGCCCGAACGACCGCGACACCGACCCGTCGATCTCCCCGGACGGCCGGCTGATCGTGTTCAGCCGCAGCACCCCGGCCACCGGCCAGGACCCGGCCCGGCCCGGGCGGGTGCTGGTCGCCGAGGTCGCCACCGGGAAGATCGTCGGCACCGTCCAGCCGCCGGCCGGCCAGCAGGGCGCCTCCGACGGCCAGCCGTTCTGGTCCCCCGACGGCAAGCTGATCGCCTTCTCCCGGACGGCGGTGGTCAACGGGAACGCCGGCAACCTGCACGTCTGGACCGTCACCGCCGACGACCTCACCCGGCAGACCGACCTCAGCCGGACGGCCTGCCCGGGCAACTGCGACGTCATCGACGACAGCCCCGCCTTCGCCCCCGACGGCCGCCGCATCGCCTTCAACCGCAAGGCCGGTGACGGCGGGAACAACCAGCAGGACGGCGTCGTCGTCACCTCGCCGACCGGCGAGGGCTGCACGGTGGTCGTGCCCACCGGGCTCGGCCAGGGCGCCTGCACCCGGCCGCTGCCCGACCGCCCCACCACCGGGCCCTTCCAGCCCCGCGACGTCGCCTGGACGGCGAACAGCGCGCAGCTGGTCCTGACCTCCCGCCGCGCCGCGCCGCCGAACTCACCGGAGGGGCTCAAGGTCTACGACTTCGCCAGCGCGAAGCTCACCGAACTCGACTGGCGGCTGCCGGGCCGCCAGAAGGAGCCGGCCGTCCAGCAGTCCGTCGACCTGGCGGTCAGCGTGCCCGAGCGGACCCCGGCCGTCCCCGTCGACGGCAGCACCGAGGTGACCGTCACCGTCACCAACAAGGGCCCCGCGCCCTCGCCCGGCACCGCCCTCACCGTCTCGGTGCCGACCGGTGCCCGGCTCGACAAGCTGACCACCCCGACCGGGACGTGCGACGCGGCCGCCCTGCGCTGCGAACTCGGCACCCTGACCCCGCGCCAGGTGGTCCGGATCAAGGCCACCCTGGTCGGCACCCGACCCGGCGTCCCAGACTTCGGCTGGACCGTCACCGGGACGGTCGTCGACCCGTACCCCGACGACGACTCCGCCCGGACCTTCCTGCCGGTGCTGGAACCGTCGACCCCCTCGCCGAGCCCGAGCCCGACCCCCTCGCCGACCGCGACGCCCACCCCGACCCCGACGCCCACACCCACCCCGACCCCGCCCCCGACCGTGACGCCCAGCCCCGCACCGCCGCCGCCCCCGGCGCCCGCCCCGGCACCGCCGCCGCAGGCCGGTCCGGAGATCACGGTCGGCGCCCAGCCCAACCCCGGCTACGTCGGCGGCCGCGTGACCGTCAGCTACACCGTGCGCAACACCGGCCAGGCCCGCGCCACCGGACTGCGCCTGACCCTCGGCCTGCCCGCCGGCGTGCCCACCGGGGCCCTGCCCCCCGGCTGCCGCAACGGCACCTGCACGGTGAGCGACCTGGCCCCGGGCCGCAGCGCGGTCGTCCGGGTGGTGCTCTCACCCGTCGCGGCGCTCGACACCACCATCACCGCCGAGCTCACCACCACCGGCACCGACGCCACCCCCGGACCGCACCGGGCGAGCACCCCGCTGCGCATCCTCCAGCCCCGCATCGTCGCGGTGCCGCCGATCGGCAAGCCCGGCTTCGTCACCTCGGTGCGCGGCGTGGACTTCCCGCCCGGCGCACCCGTCCGGTTCACCTGGCAGCCCGGCATCACCGCCGCGGCCGCCCCCACCCGACCGAAGGGCGACGGGACCTTCGCCGGCCAGCTGCTCATCCTCCCCAAGGACGAGACCGGGCCGCGCACCATCACCGCCGAAGGCCCCGGATTCTCCCCGGTGACCTGCCCCTTCCTCGTCGTCGAGGGCAGCATCGGCCCGCCCGGAGAGGTGGAGCGCCGGTGATCCACGAGGTCGACGAGGCGCTGCGGCAGCTGCTCGCCGAGACCGGGCTGCCCGAACGAGGCATCGAAGTCGTCTTCGACGCCCCCACCCGGGACTTCGCCGCCCGGCGCAACGCCCCCACCGTCAGCGTCTTCCTGTACGGGCTCCGCGAGGACACCGGCCGCCGACAGGCCGGCACCGTCGCGGAGCACGACGCGGACGGCCTGGTGACCGGCCACCGTCCCGCGCCCCGCTGGTTCGAACTGGCCTACCTGGTCACCGCCTGGACCAACCGGCCGCAGGACGAACACCGGCTGCTCGCCGAGGTGCTGCAGTGCCTGACCGCCACCGATACGCTGCCCGCCCGGCTGCTCACCGGCACGCTCGCCGAACTCGGACTGACCGTCGGACTGGACATCGCGGGGCGCGACACCGGCCTGCCGTCGGTGTCCGACGTCTGGTCCTCGCTCGGCGGGGAGCTGCGGCCCTCCGTCGACCTGCGGGTGCTCGCCCCGCTGCCCGGCGGACGCACCCCGGCCGGACCGCCCGTCACCGAGGGGCTGGTGCTGCGCGCCGGCGACACCACCCCGGCGGGCCCGCCGCCCGCCGACGGCCCGGGCCGCCGGCTGCGCTACCAGGACGCCACCGACCCCGGTCCTGACGGTTTCGCCGCGCCCCGGGACCGCGGGCTGCCGCCCGGCCGCCGGCCGAGGGGCAGGGCGCGATGAGCGTGGACCTGGACGAGGGGCAGGACGCTGTGAGTGTCGACCTGGACGAGGCGGTCGACGGTGCGCCGCCCGGCCACGACCCCCTCTGGGAGCGGCTGCACCGGGTCGAGCAGCGGGTCCGCGCCGCGGTGCGCGAACGTCGCGCCGACGACCCCGACCCGGACGACCCGTACCGCGGCCAGTACCTCGGCCCGGACGCGGTGGAGCGCATCCTGGCGGCCTCCGCCACCGTGCACCGCGCCGCCGCGCACCCCGGCGACGGGCCCGCGCCGCCGCCCGGCTCCCGGCTCGGGCGGCTCACCGCCGCCTTCGGCCTGCTCCCGGTGGACCTCGACCTGCTGCTGGTGGCGCTCGCCCCCGACCTCGACTCCCGCTTCGAGCAGCTCTACGGCTACCTCAACGACGACCTGACCCGCCGCCGGGCGACCATCGGCCTGGCCCTCGACCTGTGCGGACTGCCCGGGGCCGGCGCCGGCCGCTTCCGGTTCTCCGCCCGGTCCCCGCTGGTCGCCGGCGGCCTGCTGGAGATCACCGAGCCGGACCGCCCGCTGCTCTCCCGCACCCTGCGCGTCCCGGACCGGGTGACGGCCCACCTGCTCGGCGACGACGAGCCGGACGGCGCGCTCGCCGGGCTCGCCCACCGCGCCGGTCCCGGTCCCCGCCTCCAACGGCCGGACGAGCGGCTGCGCGCGCTGGCCGCCGACGGCGGACTGGTGCACCTGCTGGACCGGGGCGGGCACGCCGGCCCGCTCGCGGTGGCCGCCCTCGCGGCCGACGGCCCGCCGCCCCTGGTGGTCGACGCCGCCGCGCTCGCCGCCCGCCGGCCGGAGGGCACCGTCCGGGTGCTCGCCCGCGAGGCGCGGCTGGGCGGGGGCGGCGTGGTGCTCGGACCGCTGGACCGGCTCGAACCCGAACGGCCCGAGCGGGCCACGCTGTTGCGCGAGCTGTGCGCGGAACTCGACGGCGTCCCGCTGGTCGTGCACGGCCCCCAGGTCTGGGACCCGGCCTGGGCGGCGCGGAGCCCCGTGGTGGTCACCGTCCCGCCGCCGGAGGAGCACGACCGCGCCGGGCAGTGGGCCCACGCGCTGGGCGGGCAGCCGGGCGGCGAGCTGAGCGAGGACCTGGCCGAGGCCGTCGCCGCGTACCGGCTGGACCAGGAGCAGGTGGCGCGAGCGGCCTCGGTGGCGGCCCGGACGGCGGCCGCCGAACATCGCCCGGTGCGGGCCGAGGACCTGCGGACGGCGGTGCGGGCGCAGAACGGCGCGGGCCTGGCCCGGCTCGCCCGCCGGATCGAACCCGCGGTCGGCTGGTCCGACCTGGTGCTGCCCGCCCCCACCGCGGGCCGGCTGCGCGAACTCGTGCTGCGGGCCCGGCACCGCGACCAGGTGCTCGGGAGCTGGCGGATGCGCCCGGGCGGCGGCCGGGGCAACGGGGTGGTCGCCCTGTTCGCCGGGGAGTCCGGCACCGGCAAGACGATGTCCGCCGAGGTGGTCGCCGCCGAACTCGGCATGGAGCTGTACGTGGTGGACCTCGCCACCGTGGTGGACAAGTACATCGGCGAGACCGAGAAGAACCTGGAACGCATCTTCACCGAGGCCGCGCAGGTCAACGGCGTCCTGCTGTTCGACGAGGCCGACGCGCTGTTCGGCAAGCGCTCCGAGGTCAAGGACGCCCGCGACCGCCACGCCAACGTCGAGACGGCCTACCTGCTCCAGCGGATGGAGTCCTTCGACGGGATCGCGGTGCTGACGTCCAACCTGCGGGCCAACCTCGACGAGGCGTTCACCCGCCGACTGGACGTCATCGCGGAGTTCCCGCTCCCGGACGAGGCGCAGCGGCGCCGGCTCTGGGACCGCTGCCTGGGACCGCTGGTGCCCCGCGGCGACGACCTCGACCTGGACTACTGCGCCCGGAACTTCGAGCTCACCGGCGGCTCCATCCGGGCCTGCGCCGTCTCCGCGGCCTACCTGGCCGCCGGGACGGGTGCCCCGCTGGGCATGGCGCAGTTGGTCTCCGCGGTGGTCGGCGAGTACCGCAAGCTCGGCCGGCTGGTGCTGGCGAGCGAGTTCGGGCCGTGGCTGGGCGTCCTCGGCGACGCCGGGCACGGCTGAGCACCTCCCGCGCGGCCGGGCGGCACGGCCGAGCGCTCCCGGGGCGGCGGAGGCCGGTGGGTACGTACGGCGGTGTCCGCCGGGGGCAGCGGCATTGCCCCCGGTCCGGCACCTGGGGACATGTCCCCGGGTGCCGCCCGGGCAGCAGACTCGGGGGCGAATGACCGGCGAAAATGCAGGGCCAGCCGAAGGAGCGCGTATGCCGTCGTACCTCACCCCGGGCGTGTACGTGGAGGAGGTCCAGTCCGGTGCCCGGCCGATCGAGGGCGTCGGCACGGCCGTCGCCGCGTTCGTCGGCTTCGCCGAGACCGGCCCCTTCCACGAGCCCACACTGGTGACCAACTGGGACCAGTACGTCCAGCGGTTCGG
Source organism: Kitasatospora sp. NPDC056800 (assembly GCF_042789775.1). Lineage (NCBI taxonomy): Bacteria > Bacillati > Actinomycetota > Actinomycetes > Kitasatosporales > Streptomycetaceae > Kitasatospora > Kitasatospora sp. NPDC056800. The sequence continues at coordinate 22,463 of NZ_JBHUAL010000022.1, forward strand.
CGGTTTCACCGAGGGCACCTACCTGGCCCACTCGGTGTACGGCTTCTTCGCCAACGGCGGCGGCTCCGCCTACGTCGTGCGGGTCGGCGACCCGGCCCGGCGGACGCCCGGCGCCGCCCCCGCCGTCACCGCGGCCCCGCCCGTCGAGATCGCCGGCTTCCTCTTCTCCGCCCTGCCCGGCGCGGGCGGCGAGGTGTCCGTCGAGGTCGTCGACGCGGAGGGCGAGAACGTCCCCGACGACCGGTTCCGGCTGCTGGTGCGCCGGGGCGCCGAGGTCGTCGAGACGTACGACGTCTCGACCCGCAAGAGCACCAAGGGCTACGTCGTCACCCAGCTGCGCGAGTCGAAGCTGGTCGCCGTCGCCGAACAGCCCGGCACCGCGCCGAGCCGCCCCGAGCGCCGCGGCCACGCCCTGGCCGCCGCGCCCGCGCCCGCCGCGGCCCCGACCGGCCGGCTCGACCCCGCCGAGTACGTCGGCGACGCCGCCGCCCGGACCGGCTTCGGCGGCCTGGAGGCGATCGACGAGATCACCATGGTCGCGGTCCCCGACCTGATGAGCGCCTACCAGCGCGGCGACCTCGACGACGAGGGCCTGCGCACCGTCCAGCTGGCGGTGATGTCGCACTGCGAGCAGATGGGCGACCGGATCGCCGTCCTGGACCCGCCGCCCGGCCTCAACGCCCAGCGGATGCGCACCTGGCGCAACGACGAGGCGGGCTTCGACTCCCGCTACGCCGCGCTCTACTACCCGTGGATCAAGGTGTTCGACCCGGCGAGCGGCCGCAACGTGCTGGTCCCGCCGAGCGGGCACGTCGCCGGGGTGTGGGCGCGCAGCGACGCCGAGCGCGGCGTGCACAAGGCGCCCGCCAACGAGGTCATCCGCGGCGCGGTGGACCTGGAGCTGCGCCTCAGCAAGGGCGAGCAGGACCTGCTGAACCCGATCGGCGTCAACTGCGTCCGGGCGTTCCCCGGGCGCGGCATCCGGATCTGGGGCGCGCGCACCCTCTCCTCCGACCCGGCGTGGCGCTACCTGAACGTCCGCCGGCTGTTCAACTACCTGGAGGAGTCCATCCTCCTGGGGACCCAGTGGGTGGTCTTCGAGCCCAACGACGACCGGCTGTGGTCCAGCATCCGCCGGAACATCACCGCGTTCCTCACCGAGGAGTGGCGGCGCGGGGCCCTGTTCGGCCAGACCGCGGCCGAGGCCTTCTACGTCAAGTGCGACCGCGACAACAACCCGCCGGAGTCCATCGACCTCGGCCAGGTGATCTGCGAGATCGGCGTCTCCCCGGTGAAGCCCGCGGAGTTCGTGGTGTTCCGGCTGTCCCAGTTCTCCGACAGCACGAGCCTCGTCAACGAATGACCGGCCGGCTCGGTCGGCACCACCCCTCCGTGCCGCTCCTCGGCACCCTCGGCACCCCTCGCATCGGAAGGTGACACAGACCCATGGCTGAAGGCGATCCGCTCTCCACACACATATTCGGCGTCCAACTCGGCGGCTACAACGTCGAGTCCGTCAAGGAGATCAGCAACCTGACGGTCGAACAGGACGTCGTCGAGTACAAGCAGGTGACCCAAGAGGGCAAACTGATCGTCCGCAAGCAGCCCGGCGCCCGGCTCCCCGGCGAGGTGACCATCACCCGCGGCCTGGACAAGAGCGGCGCGTTCACGGACTGGATCAAGGAGACCCTCAACAACGGGGCGATCAACACCGCGCGGCAGAACCTCACCATCGAGGTCAAGGACACCACCGGTGCCACCCTGCGGCGCATCCAGCTCCTCAACGCCTGGGCCAGCCGCTGGGAGGGCCCGACCCTCAGCGCCGGCGAGTCCAGCGCCGCCACCGAGACCGTGACCATCGTGTTCGAGGAGATCTCGGTCGAGTGAGGCGCAAGATCGGCCTGGAGGAGCTGCTGGAACGGGCTCCGGCCCCCCAGAACACCGCGCCGCAGCAGCAGGCCCCGGCGGCAGCGGCGGCGGCGCAGCCCCGGGGGCGGGCGCCGCACACCGAGTTCGAGTTCGAGCTGCCGATCGGGTACGTGGACGACGACGGCACCGTGCACCGGCACGGCGCCATGCGACTGGCCACCGCCCGTGACGAGCTGATGCCGCAGATCGACCTGCGGGTCAAGGAGAACCCGGCCTACCTCAGTGTGGTGCTGCTCAGCCACGTGATCACCCGGCTCGGCGACCTCACCGACGTGCACGCCGGGATCGTCGAGCGGATGTACGCCACCGACGTGGCCTTCCTCCAGGACCTCTACCAGCGGATCAACAGCGAAGGCCACACGCGCGCCGCGGTGACCTGCCCGCACTGCGACGGCGCCTTCGAGGTCGACCTCGCCGGTGGGCGCCTGGGGGAATCGTGACGTACGCGCCTGCTCGGCTGTACGAGGAGATCGCGTACATCGCCTACCACTTCCACTGGCAGCGGGAGGACATCCTCGAACTGACCCACCGCGAACGCGGGCAGTGGGTCAGGGAGATCGCCCGGCTCAACACCCGCATCAGCGAAGGCGGGTGAGCCGGGTGGGGCTTCGGGACTGGATCGGTCGGCGTCGGGGCGGCGGCGACGCCGCTGTCGGCGACGGCGGTGCTGACGGCGCGCCCGGTGGTACGGGCGAGGTCGTTCAGCGACGCCGGGCGGCCGGGGACGGGGGCTGGCGCGCGGTCGCGCCGCTGGTCCCGACCCTGGCCGGGCCGGGCCACGGCGTCAGCGACGGCCTGAGGTTCCGATCCCGGCTCAGCGCGTGGCAGGACCCCTCGCTCTGCGGGCCGCTCGGCCACGCGGTCCTCCCGACCGCGCCGGCCGGCATCCTGCGGGCGGTGGCGGGGCCGGGCTCTCCGGCGCCCGTCCGCACGGGCGGGGACGAGCTCGTCGTGCCGGTCCTCCCGAGGGGGTCCGGGGCGGAAGAGCCCGTGGAGAGCGGGGAGTCGGCGGCGGCCCGGCAGGCCCGGCCGGTCCAGCGGTCCGTCCGGCTGCGGCGGCTTCCGGTGCGCTCGGGGCCGCGTCCGGCACGTACGGGCAAGGCCGACGGCGGTGCGCCGGGGCCTGCGGCGACGGCGGCCGGGGCGGCGGAGCACGGTGAGCCGAAGTCCGGTGGGGTGCGGGGGAGTTCACCTCGTCCTGCGGTGTCGGCGAATGATGCCGGGACGCCCGGTGGGTCGGCTCCTGCCGGGGTGACGCCCGCTGCGGGCGCCGCCTCCTCGCGTCCCTACGGGGCCGAGCGTCCGGTCCGTCCGCGTTCCGTCAGCGCACCGTTGACCGTCGCGCGGCGCCCCCGGGCCCTGCCCGTGCGCCCGGTGACGGCCCTCCCGGGGGCGGTCGGCAGGCGGGACACCGCCGCCGAGCCGCCGAGCCGGGCCACGGAGGCGCCGCCGCCACTCGCGGAGGCGACGGCCGCACCCGCCGACGGCTCGCGGCCGTCCGCGAACCCCGAGGCTGTCGTACGGACGTCGCCGGGTACGGGAGCCGCCGCTGCGCCCGAACGGGGCGCGGGGGTGGTCCAGCGCGCCGCCGTGTCGGGTGGTGGCGCGGCCGCCCGTCCGGTCCTCGGCGCGCCCCTGACCGCGCTGCCCGCCAGTGCCTCGCCCCTGGCCACCGGCGGCCCCCGGGCCGTTGACGCCCCTTCGGGTGCGCCGGCCATGCCCGTTGTCTCCGCCGCCGACCTGGGGCCCACCGGTTCCGAGGCGGGCGGGACCGATGGCGCCCGACCGTCCGGGGGCGGGGGCCGTGACGCCGCCACCACCCCTGCCCGCCGTGCCCGTACGGCCTCCGGGTCGGGGAACTCGGCACCGGTGGGGCCCGACCGTGGGTCCGCCGGGAGCGCATCCGTCCAGCGCGTGCCGTCCGGGACCGGCACGCCCGCACCCTCGTCGTCGCCGACCCCGGGTCGTGCCGCGTCGGATCGGCCCGGTTCGGCCTCCGCCCGTAGCGGCCGGACGGTCGAGGGTGCGCCGGTCCAGCGCGCTACGTCCTCGCCGACTCCCGAACGTGCCGCGCCTGCCCAGTCCGGTTCGGCCCCCGCCCGCAGGAGCGAGGCCGTCGAGGGCGCGTCCGTCCAGCGTGCGACGTCCTCGCCCGCGCCGTCAGCACCGGCTCCCGGTCGTGCCGTGTCGACTCAGCCTGACCCGACCTCCACCCGTCGGGGCGGGACCGTCGAGGGCACCACGTCCGCGCCCGCGCCGTCGGCGTCGACCCAATTCGACCCGGCCCCTGCCCGTAGGGGTGGGACCGTCGAGGGCGCGTCCGTCCAGCGTGCGACGTCCTCGCCCGCGCCGTCAGCGCCGACCCAGCCCGACCCGACCCCTGCCCGGACGCGCGGGGGCCTGGGTGCGCCGCTCGACGCGCTGCCGCCGACGGCGGCCGTGGCGGGGGGCGCCGCTCCCTTGCTCGGCGGGCGCCGACCGGTCCAGCGGATCACGCCTCCGGTGGCAGGTCGGGCCGTCCCTGCCGTCACCTCGACGGTGGCCGGCGAGGGGCTGCCCGTGCAGCGCGCCGTCAGGCAGCTCGGCGACAGCCCGGCGGAGCCCAACTCCCCGTCCCGGAGCGGTGACGGCGGACGATCGGCGGGTTCGACCAGTCCGGCCGCTGGCGCCCACGGTGCGTACCCGCGGGGGGAGCACAGCCATCGCGGACCGGCCGCCGGACGCCCGGTGGCCTCCGAGGCCCCGCAGGGGACGACGGGTACCTCCTCCGCCGCCTCGCCGTCCGGCGGCGGCCCGGAGCGGCGGCCGGGTACCCCCGCGCAGCCGGTCGTCCCCGGCGCCCGGCCCCGCCCTGCGGGCGCCGCGCCCGCCGGTGGCAGCGGCCAGGCGGTTCCCGTGACGGTTCCCGCACGTCCGGCTGCGGGCGGTCTGGGCGTGCAGCGCGCCGTCCGACTCATCGGCCAGCGGCGCGGGTTTCTCGGCGACCGTCGGATGACGGTCGCCCTCGCCACTCCGCCGGCGCCGCCCGCGACCGGCACCTCCGCGCCCACCGGCGCGGGCACGGCGCCCGCCAAGCCCGTGGTCCCGGCCGTCTGGCCCAACGCGCTCGCCTCCCGTACGGACGGCGAAGCGCCGGCCGCGCCGGCCACGGGTGCTCCGCAGCACGCGCGTTCGCAGGTGCGGCGCCCGTCGGGCACCGGGGACGGCAGCGGCACCGCCGCCAGGACGTCGGCCGCACAGGCGGGACCAGCGCGGTTCAGCACCCCGGCGGCGGCCGTCTCCGATGCGGGGGCGTCGCGCGGGGTCATGGCTGCCGTGCAACGCGCGTTCTCCCGGCGGTCGTCGGACCGGGCGGCGGAGCACCCGTCAGCGCAGCCAGGCACCGGCCCGACCGCAGCCGGACCCGCGAACCCGTCGTACGCCTTGCCCGACCGGCCCCGTGAGGTGGTCCCGAACCCGAGCGCCCCGGCGTTGCAGCGTTCCGCCATGCCGACGTCGGCAGGCCGCCCGAGCCCCGGCGCCCCCGGTACGGCGTCCACGACGGCGGCGGCCGCCGCCCCACGCCCGCCGGTCGTCCGGCTCAGGCCCGTGACGGCCGCGCCGGTCCAGCGCCTCCCGGCGACGTCCCGCCCCCCGCAGCCGTCCCCGGCGCAGCAGCCCGCCGTCCCGGCCGCCACCGGGCCCTCCGGCGCACCCGCGCTCGTCGTGTCACGGGCCCTGCCCGCCGGGCACGCCACCACCGCCACCAGGGCCGCCAACGCCGCGCCCGCCCCGCCCGCCCCACCTTCGCCCGCCACGGCGCGGCTGTTGCAGCGGGTGGCCGAGCAGAACGGCCTGACCGGGGTGCCGCTGACCGCCGTACCGGCGCGTACGCCCACCACGGTGCAGCGCGCAGCGCCGTCCCCGGCCGCCTCGACCGCCGCGACCACCCCGGGGAGCGCCCCCGGCGGACCGCCCGCCGCGTCGTCCGCCGACCCCGCCGACCTCGACGAACTGGCCCGGCGGCTGGTCGAACCGGTCGGCCGGCTGCTGCGCACCGAGTTGCGCAGGGGCCGGGAGCGCGGCGGCAAGCCGTACGACCTGCGCCGCTGAGCGCGGAGCCGGAAACGCAGACCAGAACGACGCACACCAGCCGGACGGCCGCCAGCGGGCCGCGGCGACGTGACCGGAAGCAAGGGAGCAGGGAGCCGAACCGATGACCGACACCATCTTCGCGACCAGTGTGTTCTTCAGCCTGACCATCGGCGGCAACGACCTGGGTGAGTTCACCACCTGCTCGGGACTCGGCGCCCAGGTCGAGATCGAGCAGTACGCGGAGGGCGGCAACAACGGCTTCGCCTGGCAGCTGCCGGGCCGCATCACCTGGACGAACATCACGCTGACCCGGGCGGTCACCGCCGATACGACGAAGATCGCCCGCTGGCTGTCCGAGATCGTCCGCAAGGTCGAGCCGAAGGACGGCGAGATCGTGGCGCTGCGGCCGGACCTGAGCCGGATCGTCGGCTGGCAGGTGCTCGGGATCGTCCCGGTGCGCTGGGAGGGCCCGTCCTTCGACCCGGCCAACTCCCAGGCCGCGATGGAGACCCTGGAGATCGCCCACGCGGGCCTGCGCCCCTTCTGACCCCACCGCCCGCCTACCCGACCCCCGCCCGACGGCCCGACCCACGGAAGGAGCACCAGGATGTCCCCAGCGGTCCCCGCGAGCGTCACCCGGGCCCAACTGACCATCATGGAGCCACCGTCCACGGTCGGCGCCCAGCCCGGCGGCACGCTCGCGCAGCTCCGGCTCCAGTTCAACCCGGCGACCCTGGTGCTGCGCAAGACCACCGAGTGGCGGCGCACCCCGTCCCGGATGGCGGGCGAGTCCGCGCTGCCCGAGTTCGTCGGCAGCGGTCCGCGCTCGCTCTCCCTCGACGTGTTCCTGGACTCCACCGCGACCCACGACAACTCGGTGGAGCGGGCGGTGGAGCAGCTGATGACGGCCTGTGTGCCCACCCCGGCCAGCCTGGCGCGCAAGACGCCGGCCAGCCCGTGGATCCGGCTGGACTGGGGCACCCTGAAGACCACGTCGTTCAACGGGGTGCTGACCGGCCTCTCGGTCACCTACTCGCTCTTCGACGTGGACGGGAAGCCGCTGCGGGCGGTCTGCTCGCTCACCATCGACGAGGCCAGCGTCGACCCGGCCGGCCAGAACCCGACCTCGGGCTCGCCGGAGGCCCGCAGCACCCACCGGGTGATCGCCGGCGACAGCCTGCCGCTGCTCGCCTGGCGCGCCTACGGGGACGCCACCGCCTGGCGCACCATCGCGGAGGCCAACGACATCGACGATCCGCTGGCGTTGATCCCGGGCGCCGAGCTGATCGTGCCGGGGATCGAGGAGCTCACCCAGAGCGGACGGACCCCGAGCGGCTCCGCGCAGGGGGTACGGCCATGACCACGCCCGAGGCCCGCGGCGGCCGCTCCTTCGCCGCCGACCCCGTCGTCGAGGCGCCCGGCCCGCTGCCGCCGATCTGGGCGACCCAGCTGGTCTCCTGCGACATCGAGGAGAGCGTCGGCCTGCCCGACACCGCCGTGCTGTCCTTCCGGGACGCCGACCACACCTTCCTCTCCGCCACCGGCATCACCATCGGCACCCCGCTGAAGGTGTCCGTGGTGACCGTCCAGGGGAACACCCGGGCGCGGCTGTTCACCGGTGAGGTGACGGCGCTGGAGCTGGAGGTGGACACCACGGGCTCGTACACCGTGGTGCGGGCCTCGGCCGTCACCCACCGGCTGATGCGCGGGCGCCGGGTGAAGGCCTTCCGGAACATGACGACCGCCGACATCGTCCGCGAGGTCGCCTCCGGAGCGGGCCTGACCTGCGGGCGGGTCGACGCCTTCCCGGTCGTCCACCAGCAGCTCTCCCAGGCCAATGTCCCGGACTGGGAGTTCCTCCAGTTCCTGGCGCAGGAGAGCGGCGCCCAGGTGCGGGTGGACGACGACGGGAAGCTGGAGTTCGTCAAGCCCGACCCCGCCTCCGGCGCGCCGGCCCCCTCCACCCCCGCGCCGCAGAACCCGCTGGTGCTGGAGTACGGGCGCAACCTGCTGGAGCTGCGCGGTGTGCTGACCGGCGCCGGAGGGGCGGACACCGTCGAGGCGCGCGGCTGGAACGTCACCACCAAGAGCGCCCTGGTCGCCACCGAGCCCGCGGTGACGTCGCAGACCGTGCAGCCGGGGATGAGCCCCTCGGTGGTGACCTCCGCCTTCCCCGGCCGGGCCCGGCTGACCGTCGCCGACACCCCGTACCGCACCCAGGCGGAGACCGCCTCGGTGGCCCGGTCGCTGGCCGCCTCGGTGGCGGCCGGCTTCGGCGAGCTGGAGGTCGTCGCCGAGGGCAACCCGCGGCTGCGGGCGGGCACCGCGGTCGCCCTGGGCAACGTCGGCGCCGCCTTCTCCGGCCGCTACACCGCCACCGGGGTGCGCCACCTGCTCGAACCGTTCCGCGGCTACCGCACCACCGTGGTGGTCAGCGCGGCCCCCGACCGCTCGCTGGCCGGGCTGACCAGCGGCGGCAACGCGCCGCCGCGCGGGCCGCGGATACCCGGCCTGGCCGTCGCCGTGGTCACCGACGTCCGGGAGCCGGGCGGCGGTCAGCGCGGCTGGGTGAAGCTCAAGTTCCCCTGGTTGGACGACACCTACGTCTCCGACTGGGTGCGCACCGTGCAGTGGGGCGGTGCCGGGGGCGGCGGGGTGGTCAGCCCCGAGGTCAACGACGAGGTGCTGGTCGGCTTCGAGCAGGGCGACCTGGACAGCCCGTACGTGCTGGGCGGGCTCTACAACGGCGTGGACCGGCCCTCCCCGCACGACGTGCCGCTGGTCGACACGGGCTCCGGCAAGGTCAACCGCCGTTCCGTGGTGTCCCGTTCGGGCCACCGGATGGAGCTGCTGGACGTACCGGGCGGCAAGTCCGGCGTCCGGCTGGCGAGCGGCGACGGCAAGTTGGAGGTCAAGCTGGACCAGCAGCGCGGCGAGATCGTGGTGACCGTCCACGGCCTCGGCGGCGCGGCCGGCAGCACCGTGCGGCTCTCCCCCTCCGGCATCACCCTGGACGCGGGCACCGGCACGGTGGACGTGCGCGGCGGATCGGTCACCGTCCGCGGCACGACGGCGGTCACCGTGGAAGGCGGCGCCGAGGCGGTGCTCAAGGGGGCCATCGTCCGGATCAACTGACGTATCGTCACAGAGAATTGGCAGTAGACGAGTGCCCCACGACCAGCGGGCACCATCCGAAACGGAGACCGCACATGCCCCCCGCAGCCCGGACCGGCGACCTGACCGATCACGGCGGCGCCCTCACCACCCCGCCGCCGGGCGCCCTCAAGGTGGCGACCGTGCTGATCGGCGGCCGCCCCGCCGCCGTCGTCGGCACCGTCCACGCCTGCGTCGTCCCCCCGCACCTGGCCCTGGGCCCCGGCGACGTGGTGCTGCCCTCCCCGGGCGCGCTCGCCGGGGGAGTGGTGCTGATCGGCGGCCTGCCCGCGGCCCGCGTGGGAGACAAGACCACCTGCGGCGCCACCGTCACCGTCGGAGCGTTCAACGTGCTGATCGGCGGCGCCGTATGACGGGCAGCTTCATCGGCCGCGGCTGGGCCTTCCCGCTGCGCGTCAACGCCACCGGCGGCATCGCCCTGGTGGAGCGCGACCGCGAACTCGCGGAGGCGATCCGGCTGATCCTCGGCACCGCCCCCGGCGAACGGCCGATGCGCCCCGAGTTCGGCTGCGGCATCCACGAGTACGTCTTCGCCACCGGCGACAGCACCACCGCCGGGCGGATCGCCCGCGAGGTGCGCATCGCCCTGGAGCGCTGGGAACCGAGGATCGAGGTGGACGACGTGGTGATCGCCTTCGACAGCGTCGAGGAGGGCACCCTCTACATCGACGTCCACTACACCGTGCGGGCCACCAACGACCGCCGCAACCTGGTCTTCCCCTTCTACACCATCCCGGAACACCCGAACTCGGCCGAGGGGTCTGCGAACTGATGGCCCTGCCCTCCCCGAACCTGGACGACCGCCGCTTCCAGCAGCTCGTCGACGAGGCCAAGCGGTACGTCCAGCAGCGCGCCCCCGAGTGGACCGACCACAACGTCTCCGACCCGGGCGTCACCCTGATCGAGACCTTCGCCTACCTGGTGGACCAGCTGCTCTACCGGCTGAACCGGGTGCCGGAGAAGAACTACGCCGCCTTCCTCGACCTGCTCGGCATCCGGCTCTTCCCGCCGGCCGCGGCCCGGGCCGAGGTCGACTTCTGGCTCTCCGCCCCGCAGACCGAGACCGTCCTGCTGCGGGCCGGCACCGAGGTCTCCACGCTGCGCACCGAGACCGACGAGGCGGTGGTCCTCTCCACCGCCGAGGACCTGCCGATCGTCCCCAGCTCGCTGGAGCGGCTGCTCACCGTCTCCGCCTCCGGCGAGCAGTCCGACGGCACGGCCCGGCTGGCCGACGGCGCGGACGTCCGGTGCTTCCAGCAGCGCCCGGTGGCCGGGGACGCCATGCTCTTCGCCCTGCCGGCCGTGGTGCCGCGCTGCATCCTGGTCGTCCGGCTGGACAGCCGGGTCGAGGGCGTCGGCGTCGACCCGCGCCAACCGCCGCTGGCCTGGGAGGTCTGGGACGGCGCGCGCTGGATCGCCTGCGAGACCGGCAGCGACACCACCGGCGGCCTCAACCGGCCCGGCGAGGTGGTCGTCTTCGTGCCCGCCGGGCACACCGCCTCGGTGGTCGCCGGACGGCGGGCCGGCTGGCTGCGCTGCCAGGTCACCGAGCCGCAGCCGGGCCAGCCGTTCTACTCCGAGTCGCCCACGATCCGCCGGGCCGAGGTGTTCACCGTCGGCGGCACCGCCACCGCCGTCCACGCGCAGACCGTCACCGACGCGCCGCTCGGCGCCTCGGAGGGCGTCGCGGGCCAGCGCTTCCGGCTCGCCCGGCCCCCGGTGCTGCTCGACGGCGAGCCCCCGGTGGTCGAGGTCGCGGCCGGCGAGGGCTGGGAACGGTGGACGGTCGTCGAGCACTTCGGCGAGTCCTCGCCCACCGACCGGCACGTGGTGCTGGACGCCACCACCGGCGAGTTCCTCTTCCCGCCCGCGGTCCGCGAACCGGACGGCAGCCTGCGTGCCTTCGGCGCCGTCCCGCCCAAGGGCGCCCACCTGCGCGTCCCGCGCTACCGCACCGGCGGCGGGATCGCGGGCAACGTCGCCCGCGGCACCATCACGGTGCTGCGCAGCTCCGTCCCGTACATCGCCCGGGTCGACAACCGGGAGGCGGCCCGCGGCGGGGTCGACGGCGAGACCGTCGAGAACGCCAAGGCCCGCGCCCCGCACCAGCTGCGCCTGCAGGAACGTGCCGTCACCGCCGGGGACTTCGAGCTGATCGCCCGGCAGGCCGCGCCGTCCGCCGCCCGGATCAGCTGCGTGCCCGCCACCGGCGGGGAGGCGGGCGCGGTGCGGGTGCTGGTCGTCCCCGACGCCGTCGCGGACGAGGGCGACCGGCTGCGCTTCGAGCAGCTGATCCCCGACGACCAGGTGCTGGCCGCCGTCGCGACCGCCCTCGACGAGCGGCGGCTGATCGGCACCCGGCTGGTCGTCCAGCCGCCCGCCTACCAGGGCGTGACGGTGGTCGCCCGGCTCACCACCCGCGCCGCCGACCCCGACCGGGTCCGCGAGGAGGTGCTCGCCGCGCTGTACCGGTACCTCAACCCGCTGCGCGGCGGCGCCGACGGTACGGGCTGGCCGTTCGGCCGGGCGGTGCAGTACGGGGAGGTGTTCGCGGTGCTCCAGCGGGTGGCCGCCGTCGCGGGCGTCGACGAGCTGCGGCTGTTCCCGGCCGACCCGATCACCGGACGCCGGGGCGCGCCGACCGAGCGGGTCGAGGTCCCGCCGGACGCCCTGGTCTTCTCCCACCAGCACCAGGTCGTGGTCACCGCGCAGGCCGAGGACGGGCGGTCATGACCAGAGCCGCCGTCCCCGGGCTGCCCAGCCCGCACCCGATCGGCGAACTGCTGCCCGCGATGTTCGCCGAGGACGACTTCGCCCAGCGGTTCACGTCCGGCCTGGACACCGTCCTCGCCCCGGTCTTCGCCACCCTGGACAACCTGCCCGCCTACTTCCAACCTGGCCTCGCGCCCGCCGACTTCCTCGACTGGCTGGCCTCCTGGGTCGCGGTCGAGGTCGACCCGGCCTGGCCGGTGGAGGTGCGCCGCGCCGTGGTCGGGCGCGCGGTGGAACTGCACCGCTGGCGCGGCACCCGGCGCGGCCTCACCGAACGGCTGCGGCTGGTGCTCGGCGTCGGCGCCGAGATCGTGGACGGCGGCGGCGCCTCCTGGTCCGCCGACCCGGACGCCCCGCTGCCGCCCGCGCCGAGCGGCGAGCTGCTGGTCCGGGTCTGGCCGCTGCGCGGAGCGGAACCGGACGAGGACCAGGTGCGGTCCGTCGTCAGGGCCGGCTGTCCGGTCCATCTGACCTGCCGGGTGGAGATCCTGCCCGGCCCACCCGGGCGAGCGGAGGACTGACGAATGCCGGTGTGCCCCGAATGCGGAACGGCCAACGGGGAGGGGGACGACTTCTGCGGCAACTGCGGTGCCTACCTCGGCTGGTCGCGCACCGACGGCGCCGCGTCGGCCGCGCCCGCGCCCGCGCAGGCCGAGCCGGTGCCTGCTCCCGCGCCGAAGCCGACGCCTGCGCCCAAGCCGACGCCCGAGCCGACGCCCGCCTCCGCGCCTGCTCCTACGCCCACGCCCACCCCCGCTCCCGCCGAACCCGTACGGCGAAGCGCCTCGCGCCGGACGGCGCGCGCCGAACCGGAAGCCAAGGACGGCGAGGCGAAGGACCGGGTCGAAGCATCGCGACCGCCTGCCCCGGCCCCGGCCGCCGAACCCCCGGCCGCCGCCGAACCCCCGGCCGCCGCCGACCCCCCGCGCCCCGCCACCGCCCCCGTACGCCCGGCCCCCGCGCGGACCCCGGCCCCCGACCCCGCAGCGCAGGTCCCCGGTGCGCAGGCCCCCGCAGCCCCGGCCGACCCGGTGGCCGTCCAGCCCGCCAAGCCGGTCGCGCCCCGCCCCGTCAGCCGGGCGACCGAGGCCGTCGAGACCCAGGACGGCCCGCCCTGCCCCAGCTGCGGCACGCCCAACCTGCCCGGGCGGAAGTTCTGCCGCCGCTGCGCCGCACCCCTGACTCCCACCGAAGCCGTCGCCGAACTGCCCTGGTGGCGCACCCGCTGGCCGTTCCGGCGCCGGGTGCGGATCGGCGGCTCGGGCAACGCGCTGCGCCGCACCATCGCCCTGCTCGCGCTCGTCGCGGTGGTGGTGGCCGGGGTCCTGCTCTTCCCGGCCGGTCAGCGGGTCTTCCAGGACGTCCTGGACAAGGTCCGCGGCACCGCGCCGATCGCCCCCGCCGCCACCTCGGCGAGCGCCGCCGTCGAGGGCCACCCGGCCACCCTGGCCGACGACGGCCTCAGCAACACCTACTGGGGCGCGCCCGCGATCGGGGACTCCGTCACCTTCTCCTTCCGCGGCCCGTTCCGGCTGGTGGACCTGATCGTCCACACCGGGGCCTCCCCGGATCCCCAGCAGTTCCAGCAGCAGGCCCGCCCCGTCGTCCTCACCCTGGAGGTCACCGGGAAGGACGGCGAGGTCCACACCCAGCAGGTCCCGCTCAACGACCAGCCGGGCCCGCAGACTGTCCAGACCGGGATCAGCGACGTCACCCAGGTGAAGCTCACCGTCCGGGAGGCCGCCGGGACCGGCCCCGGCCGCGCCATCGCGCTCGCGGAGGTGGAGTTCTTCAAACGCACCTGACCCCGTCGCCCGCCACCGGAGGGAACCCATGGTCTACCGGATCCACTTCACCTCCCAGGACCTGGCCAGGACCCGGCCGGCGGGTCCGATGCCGTTCGCCGAACTCCTGGCCGCGGCGCGGGCCCTACAGGACCGGAGCCGTGCGGCGCGGCTGGACCCGTGGCGGCGGAGCGTCCTGGGGCGGCTGCCCGAGCGGGCCCGGATGGCGCTCTCCCTGGCACCGGCGGACGGCTGGGGGCCGACCTTCCTGATGCCCGCGGTGGCAGGCCGGCCGGAGGAGCTGCTGGAGCGGGTGCGGGCGACCCCGGGCCGGCTCGTCGCGGCGGAGCTGGCCGCGATCGCCGAGCACCAGCCCGTCCCCGGGTGGGCCCGCCGCCTGGCCGAGGACGGCGCGCTGCGCGAGGAACTCGCCCAGAGCCTCGGCCTCCTCTACGAGCACCTGGTCGGCCGCTACTGGTCGAGGATCACCGACTGCTACGCCGCGGACCGGGCGGTGCGGATGCGCCAGTTCCTCGGCGGGGGCGTCGAGCTGCTGCTCGCCGGCGCCAGCCCCCGGTGGATGCGCTGGAGGCCGCCGGTGCTGGAGGTCCGCAGCAGGGTCGACCACGACCTGCGGCTCCAGGGGCAGGGCGTCCTGCTGGCCCCCTCGGTGTTCGCCAAGCGGGCCATGGTCAGCGACGACTCGCACGGCCTGCCCCAGCCCGCGGTCACCTTCCCGATCGACGACGGCCGCCCCGCGGGCTGGCCGGACCTGCTCGGCCCGGACCCGGCCCCGGCGGGGTCGGGGCCCACCGTGACCGCCCTGCTCGGGCGCACCCGGGCCGCCGTGCTGCGGGTGGTCGCCGACCACCCGGGCTGCTCGACGAAGGAGCTCGCCGCCCTCGCCGGGATCACCCCCTCCAGCGCCAGCGAGCACGCCACCGTGCTGCGCGAGGCCAGGCTGATCGGCACCTCCCGGTACCGCAACACCGCGCTGCACAGCCCGACCGCCCTCGGCCTCGGACTGCTCGGCGACGCGCCCGACGTGCCCGATGTGCCCGGTTCGTACGGGAGTTGAGCGGTGCGTCCGTGATTCGGGTCAGGCCGAAACACGTCGAGCGGCGGTGCCCCGGACTCCGAGACTGAGGTGCGGGCGCCGGACCCGGCGGCCCGCACCACGACGTCACTGCTCCCAGGAGGTCCCCCATGCGCTTCGTCCACAAGGCCGGCATCGTCCTCGCGGCCGGATTCGCCGCCGCCACCACGCTCCTCGCCCCCGTGGCGAACGCCCAGCCGGCCATCTCGGCGGCCCCGTCCGACTGCCCCAAGGGCTACATCTGCGGCTACAAGTACAGCAACTACCAGGGGCTCGCGTTCCGCTTCAGCGACTGCGGCATCCTCCAGGAGATCCCCGACGGCCTGAACAGCGGCGGGTCCTGGTACAACAACCAGTCCACCGGCACCAAGGCGAAGATGTACGGCAAGTCCAAGAACCTCGTCTACACCACGCCCGGCGCTCCCTACGGCGACCCCAACGCAGACTGGGGCCCGGTCTGGTACGTCAAGGCCTGCTGACCCCGCCGCACGGGCCTGCCGCCGGGTGCGCCGTCCGCGCCCGGCGGCGGGCCGGGCTTCCAAGGAGTTCCTCATCTGCGCCGCGTACGGTCACGCGTCATGGCGGAACTGCGGGTGGTGGCGGGCATACGGAAGCTGGGACACGGGACGCGGCTGGTCGCGGTCAGCGTGGTCGCCGGGGTGGTGGCGGCGGGGATGGTGCTGCCCGCGGTGGCGGCGGTCGGGCTCGGCGCGCAGTCGGCGGCGGACGACTTCCAGAGCCTGCCCGACGACTTCAAGACCCCTCCGCTGTCCCAGGCCACGACGATCCTCGACGCCCAGGGCGGCACGATCGCCACCGTGTACGACCGGGACCGCACGGTCGTCCCGGCGGACCGGATCTCCCCGCTGGTGAAGACCGCGCTGGTGGACACCGAGGACAACCGCTTCTACGAGCACGGCGCGATCGACCTCAAGGGCGTGCTGCGCGCCCTGGACAAGAACGCCTCCTCGGGCACCACCGCCCAGGGCGCCTCCACCCTCACCCAGCAGTACGTGAAGAACGTCTTCGTCGAGGAGGCGGGCGACGACCCGCAGAAGGTCGCCGAGGCGCAGCGGCAGACCGTCGGCCGCAAGATCCAGGAGCTGAAGTACGCGATCAAGGTCGAGGAGACCCTGAGCAAGGACCAGATCCTCACCAACTACCTGAACATCACCTTCTTCGGCGAGCAGGCCTACGGCATCGAGGCGGCCTCCCAGCGCTACTTCGGCGTGCACGCCGCGGACCTCACCCTGCCGCAGGCCGCGCTGCTGGCGGGCCTGGTGCAGTCGCCGACCGGCTACGACCCGACGGTCAACCCGACGGCGGCGAAGGAGCGGCGCGACACCGTGCTGCGCAAGATGGCCGGGTACGGGCACATCACCCAGGAGGAGGCCCGGCAGGCGATCGCCGCCCCGCTCGGGCTGAACGTCCAGGCGCCGCAGCAGGGGTGCATCCTGGCCAAGCAGGGCGAGGGCTTCTTCTGCGACTACGTGCGCGAGACGGTGCTCACCGACCCGGCCTTCGGCGCGTCGGCCGCCGAGCGGCAGGCGGTCTGGAAGCGCGGCGGCCTGCAGATCCGCACCACGCTCGACCCGAAGGCCCAGGCGGCGCTCCAGGCCTCGGTCACCGGCCACGTCGACGCGGGCGACCAGGCGGCGACCGCGATGAGCATCGTCCAGCCGGGCACCGGGAAGATCCTGGCGATGGGCCAGAGCCGCCCGTACGGCGTCGACGGCAAGCAGCACCAGACCCAGATCAACTACAACGCCGGCAAGGCCATGGGCGGCGGGCTCGGCTTCCCGACCGGCTCGACCTTCAAGCCGGTCGTCGCGGCGGCGGCCCTGGAGAGCGGCATCCCGGCCGACCAGGCCTACACCACGGACTACAGCATCCCGTGGCCGGCCATGACGGACTGCTCGGGCGGGAGGTTCCCGTCCTCCGGGCAGGTGCACAACGACAGCCAGAGCCTCACCGGCCGGTTCGACATGAAGTCGGCCATGGCGCAGTCCGTCAACACCTACTTCGCGAAGCTGGAGGCCGACACCGGCCTGTGTAACGTCGCGCGGATGACGAACAAGCTGGGCATCACCCAGCAGGCGGGCGGCGAGAAGCTCCAGGTGGTCCCGTCGATGACGCTCGGCAGCAACGACCTGACCCCGCTGACGATGGCGGCCGTCTACGCGGCCTTCGCCGCCCACGGCACCTACTGCGCGCCGACCGCCATCGCCTCGGTGACCGGCCCGGACGGCAAGCCGCTCGCGGTGCCGCAGGCGAACTGCTCGGCGGTGATGTCGGCCGGCACCGCCGACACGGTCAGCGCGATGCTCAAGGGCGTGGTCGAGGACGGCACCGGGCAGACGGCCGGCCTCACCGGCCGGGACAGCGCGGGCAAGACCGGCACCACCAACGACAGCCGCCAGGTGTGGTTCGTCGGCTACACCCCGGAGATGGCGGGCGCGACCGTGGTCAGCGACACCGACAACCCCAAGCCGCTGGACGGCCAGCGGATCGGCGGCCAGGTGGTCGGCCAGGCCTTCGGCGGCACCCTGGCCGGCCCGATCTGGCGCGACGCGATGGACGGCGCGCTGGCGGGCACTCCGGCCGGCACCTTCACCCCGGTGCAGCTGCCCTGAGCCGCAGGTGACCCAGGGCAGCCGGTGTCCCGTGGCACCGGCTCGGGGCGGCCGGTGACTCAGCGGTAGAGCGCCACCCGGGGCTCGACCGTGCCCTGGAGCGGCGCCTTCCCGACCACGGTGACCCGGTAGTGCGCGGTGAGGGTCTGGTGGCCGTGCAGGACGGTCTTGGCCGGGACGAGCCGGGTGTACAGCGTGCCGGTCTGGCTGCCGAGCGGAATGGCGCGCCAGTGGCCGTCGGGGGAGAGCACCTCGATCCGGATGCCCGCCGGGTTGAGGAAGGGCCCGTTGTCCGGCGACTCGACGAGGATCTGCGGGGCCACCGTCCGGTCGGCCGAGGAGTCGTTGCGGTACGTGACGGTGATCGGCCGGGTCGCGTGGTCGCGCGGCAGCGCGGTCTCGGGGAGCTCCACGAAGGACACCGGCGGGGCGGCGGTCGCGGCCCGGGCACCGGTCGCGGCCTGGGCCGGGGCGACGAGCGCGGCGGTCGGCAGGGCGGCGAGGGCCGCGGCCAGGGCCAGGCTCCGACGGGGGATCTTCAGGGTGCGCATGGCGCCTCCTTCGGCCGGCCGCCGGGTCACCGGTGGCGCCGCGTGGTTCGGGCAGGTCCGTACGGGACCACCCTGCCCCCTCACTCGGAAAGCCGCACGCGGTGGAGCGGTGCCGGGCCCGGGCGGGGCGTCGCGGGCGGTGCTCCGACTGGGCCGAACGTGCGGGCGCCGGAGCCACCACGCCGCCGCACCACCCCTGCCGTGACCGGGCCCCGTACCTTGGGCGCAACCTCCGCCGGGCGGCTGCGCGCCGGGCGGGGCGCCCGAACAGCGGGGGACGTCGCGAGAACGGGAGGGACGGCTTGCGGGCGCGTTCCGTCGAGGAGCCGGGGCCGCGGCTGCCGGTGCTGATCAGGTACGGCCACTGGTCCTGGCTGGTGCCGCTGGCGGTGCTGGCGGCGGTGGTGGGCGTGGACGCGGCCACCCCCGTCACGTTCGCGTCCGTCAGCTGGCTGGCGATGGTCCCGGTGGTGGGCGCCGGGGGGTGCGGGGCGGCGGCCCCCACCCAGGTGGCCCCCCGCGCCCGCGGCGCCGACCCCGCCCCCGGGGCTTATAAACAACAGAACCAGCCCGCCACACGTAGAGTTTTTTTA
>NZ_JBHUAL010000022.1:41078-63663 GCF_042789775.1 Kitasatospora sp. NPDC056800
TCCCATTTGTTTATGTGTCGGGGGGGTTGGTTTTTTTTTAAAACAGCCTGGACTGGTGGCGGGGTTTGGCCCGGGGGGGGCCCGCGGGGATCGGGGGGCCGGCGCCCACCACGCTGTTCGCCCTCCTCGCCGTCGTCGCCTACCCGGCCCTGGACAGCATCTGGAGCAAGTCCCAGGGGATCGAGGACTTCCTGCTGGTGATCGCGGGGGCCGCCGTCTCGGTGCCGATCAGCATCTTCCGCGCCCGGGCCGCCGCCTACGTCCACCACCTCCAGGGCACGGCCGAGACCACCCGGCAGGTGGTGCTGCGCCCGGTGCCGCCGGGCTGGGGCGGGGTGGACTCGGCGGCGCGCTACCTGGCCGCGGACGTCGAGGCCCGGGTCGGCGGCGACTTCTACGACGTGCTGGCCACCCCGTTCGGGGCGCGGGTCATCCTCGGCGACGTCCAGGGCAAGGGCCTGCCGGCCGTCTCCGCGGCGGCGGCCCTGGTCGGCTGTTTCCGGGAGGCCGCCTTCCACGAGGCCGACCTGGCCACCGTCGCGTCCTGGCTGGAGGAGCGGCTGCACCGGCAGAACCTGCTGGCGGAGCGGCTGGGGGAGCAGGAGGAGCGGTTCGCCACGGCGGTGGTCGTCTGGTTCCCGGCCGACGCGCCGGGGGAGGTGGAGGTGGTCAACTTCGGCCACGACAGCCCCCACGTCCTCGGGCCCGCGGGGGTGCGCCAGCTGCCGCCGGGCAACGGCGCACCGCTCGGGCTGGCCCAGCTGGCCGGCGGGCTGCCGGAGGTCCGGCGGCTGAGCCTGGGCCCGGAGGAGACGGTCCTGATCGTCTCGGACGGGGTGACCGAGGCCCGCGACCGGACGGGCGCCTTCTTCGCCCTGCGCGACCACCTGGAGCGCCTGGCCGCCCGGCCCGGGGCGGTCGACCCCGGGCGCCTGGTCGACGAGGTGGCGGCCGAGGTCCTCCGGCACACCGGCGGCCGGCTGACGGACGACACCGCCCTGCTCGCCGTCCGGACGCCCCCGGTGGCGCCGGCGGTGCCGGCCGGGTCGGCGGACTGAGCCGGCCTCAGTCCTCGGCGTGGCTGACCGCGCAGGTCAGGACGCCCGGGAGGCGGGCCAGTTCGGCGGTGAGGGCGGACAGGTCCCCGCGGCCGTGCACGGTGAGGTGCACCTCCGCGATCCGCTCGTCGACCCCGCCGCCGCCCTCGTCGGGCGGCCCGGCCCGGTCCACGGTCGCCAGTTCGGCCACGGCGAACCCCGCGGCGGTGATCCGGGCGAGCAGCAGCCGCAGCAGGCCGTTGCCCTTGGTGTAGGTGACGTGGCAGCTGACCGGGCGGGTGCGCAGCCTCGGCAGCCGGTGGGTGAGCGGCCGCAGCACGTAGCCGACGAAGAAGTAGGCGGCGGTGGCCGCGGTGGCGAGCAGCGGCAGTCCGGCGGCGGCCGCCGTGCCGATCGCGGCGGTCAGCCAGACGGTGGCGGCCGTGGTCAGCCCCCGGATCGAGCCGCGCTGGACGAAGATCACCCCGGCGCCGATGAAGCCGAGTCCGGAGACGATCTGGGCGGCCATCCTGGACGGGTCCAGGGTGACCACGCCGGACTGGACCACGTCGCTGAAGCCGTACTTGCTCACCAGGGTGAAGAGCGCGGCCCCGAGACCGACGACGGTGTACGTGCGCAGTCCGGCGGCCTTCTGTCTGATCTCCCGTTCCAGGCCGATCGCGCTGGCCAGGACCAGGGCGATGGCGAAGTCGGTGAAGTGGACCCATCCTTGCCCGAAGGGCTCGACGAACGCTTCCAGCGTCCTCAACTCCTCCTGCCGTCTCAATCGTCCCGCCCGCCCCCGGGAGGGCGGGCACCGATCCCGGTTCGGCGAAGCGGGTGCCGTCGAGCCTACGGTTCATCAGACGATCGGACCGGCGCTCGGATGGGCCGACTTGACGGTCAGGGGGTCGAGCGGAGGCGAACCGACGGCGCGCCGGCTCGGCGGCCCCGCCCGGTGCGCACTCACCGCGCTCCGTCGGCGCCGACGGGCGGGCCGCTCTCCCCGGCCGTCGGGGGTACGGGCCGCAGCCGGTAGGCCTCCCCGTCGGCGAGGACATGGCCGGCGGTGGGCGGGGCGAAGTGGGTGCCGAGCAGCAGGGTGTCGGTACCGGCGAGGGAGGCGAGCAGTTCCCGGCGGGTGGCGGCGGACCGCCGGGGGTCGATGTCGACGCAGGCGCCGATGGCGGGGTGGGCGAGCTGCACGGGGTGGTGGAGGCAGTCGCCGGTGATCAGCGCCGTCCGGCCCCGGCTGGTCAGTTCGACGGCGACGTGCCCCGGGGTGTGGCCGGGGGTGGGGAGCAGGCGCAGGCCGGGGACGATCCGCAGGCCCTCGGCCGGGACGTCGACCAGGTCCAGCAGGCCGGCCCGCTCGACCGGGAGCACCGAGTCGCGGAACAGCTGGGCGCGCGCCTCGTCCATGGGGTACCCGGCCCAGAACTCCCGCTCGGCGCGGGTGGTGAGGTAGCGCGCGCCGGGGAAGGTGGGCTCCCACGCGCCGTCCACCTGCCGGGTGTTCCAGCCGACGTGGTCGGCGTGCAGGTGGGTGAGGACCACCAGGTCGACGGAGTCCGGCGGGAAGCCGGCGGCGGCCAGGCGCTCGGGGTAGTCGGTGCGCAGGTCGTGCCAGGCCGGGTTGGCCCGCTGCTTGCCGTTGCCGATGCCGGTGTCGACGAGGACGCGCAGCCCGTCCACGACGACGGCGAAGCTGTGGCTGTCCAGGCGCAGCACGCCGTCGGCGTCGGCGAAGTCGGGGCGCAGCCAGTCCTGGCCGGCCACCAGTTCGGGGGTGGCGTCGGGCAGCAGCCACGGCCCGGTGGCGGGCGGCAGCGGGACTTCGTCGACGCGGTGGACGGTGAGGTCGCCGACCGTCCAGGAGGGGGTAGGGGTGTTCGGCATGGGGCGGTTCCTCCGCTGCAAAAGCCATTCGTTTGCGTTAACGCGACCATAGAACCTACAGTCTCGCTAACGCAAACCCTTAGCTTTTGGCGGGGATGCCTCGTGGTGCCCCGCACCACCCCCGCCACGCCCACGATCAGGAGCGCATCCATGTCCAATGCGGAGCTCACCCCGCCCGAGGCGGCCCGCCGGGCCGCCGGGGCCGGGCTCGACCTGCCGGCCGACCGGCACGCCGCGGTGGCGGCCACCGCCGGGCACATCCGGTCCGTCGTCGCCGTCCTGCGGGAGCTGGACCTCGGGGACACCCCGCCCGCCGCCGCCTTCCGTGCGGAAGGGGGGCGCGCCGATGCAGCCGTATGAGCTGACCATCGCCGCCGCCTCGGCGCGGATCCGGGAGCGGCGGCTGTCCCCCGTCGAGCTGGTCGACTCCGTCCTCGGCCGCATCGACCGGGTCGAGCCGCACCTCGGCGCGTACGTCGCCGTCGCCGCCGAACAGGCCCGGGACGCGGCGCGCGAGGCCGAGCGGGAGATCGCCCGGGGCCGGTACCGGGGGCCGCTGCACGGCGTCCCGGTCGGGCTCAAGGACCTGATCGACGTCGCCGGATCGCCCACCACCGCGAGCTCCCGGGTCCGGGACGGCCACCGCGCGGCCGCCGACAGCACCGTCGCCGCCCGGCTGCGGGCCGCCGGCGCGGTCCTGGCCGGCAAGACCCACACCCACGAGTTCGCCTACGGCCTGACCACCCCGCAGACCGCCAACGCCTGGGACCGCGAGCGGGTCGCCGGAGGCTCCAGCGGCGGGTCCGCCGTCGCGGTGGCCGCCGGGGCGGCGACCTTCGCCCTCGGTACCGACACCGGCGGCTCGATCCGGGTGCCCGCCGCGCTGAACGGGGTGGTCGGCCTCAAGCCGACCTACGGGCTGGTGCCCCGCCACGGCGTCACCCCGCTGTCCTGGTCGCTCGACCACGTCGGCCCGATCACCCGCACCGTGGAGGACGCGGCGCTGGTCCTGGCCGCCCTCGCCGGGCACGACCCGCGCGACCCCGCCTCGGTGGCCGCCCCCGCCGTCGACTACCGGCCGGAGCGGGAGCCGGACCTGACGGGCGTGCGGGTCGGCGTGCCGGTCAACCACTACGTCGACCACGTCGACCCGGAGGTGGCGGCCGCCGTCCGCCACGCCGTCGCGCGGCTGGAGGCGCTCGGTGCCCGGCCCGTCGAGGTGGAGGTCCCGCTGGCCCGCTACCTCCTGCCCACCCTGTGGGGCCTGGTGGCGCCGGAGGCCTCCGCCTACCACGCCCGCACCCTGCGCACCGTCCCCGAGCTGTACCAGGCGGACGTCCGGGTCCTGCTGGAGGCCGGCGAGCTGATCGACGCGGGCGACCACCTGCGCGCCCAGCGCGCCCGGACGCTGATCCGCGACGCGTGGGCACGGGTCCTGGAGGAGGTCGACGTGATCGCCGCTCCGACGGTGCCGACCACGGCGGTCCGGGCCGGTCAGGAGACGGTCACCTGGCCGGACGGCACCTCCGAGGGCGTCGCCGACGCCTACGTCCGGCTCTGCGCCCCGGCCAACGTCACCGGCGTGCCCGCCCTGACCGTCCCGGCCGGCCACGACGCGGCGGGCCTGCCGATCGGCCTGCAACTGCTCGGGCGGCCCTTCGACGAGCGCACGCTGCTGCGGGTGGGCCACGCCTACGAGCGCACGCAGCCCGCGCGGGCGCTCGCGCCGGTGGTCTGACCGGGCCCGGCCCGCCTTAACGCAAAGGCGACGCTTTAAGATGGCGGTATGAGTCCTCGCCAGATGGCCCGCCCGGGCGGGCGCAGCGCCCGCGTCCAGGAGGCGGTGCACACCGCGGTCCGCGAGCTGCTCGCGGAGGTGGGCCGCGAGGCGCTCACCGTGCCGATGGTCGCCCAGCGGGCCGGTGTCACCCCGTCCACGGTCTACCGCCGCTGGGGCGACCTCGCCGAGCTGCTGTCGGACGTCGCGGTGGAGCGGCTGCGCCCGGACACCGAACCGGAGGACCACGGCGGCCTGCGCGCCGACCTCACCGCCTGGGCCGAACAGTTCCTCGACGAGATGGCCTCCGCCTCCGGCCGCGCCTACGTCCGCGACGCCCTCCTCGGCGACCCGGACGGCGGCAACGCCGGCCAGTGCTCGGCCTACGCCGCCGACCAGCTCGGCCTCGTCCTCGCCCGGGCCCGCGCCCGCGGCGAGGACACCCCCGAGGTCGAGACCGCCATGGACCGCCTCGTCGCCCCCCTGATGTACCGCATCCTCTTCCGCCCCTCCGGCCTCACCCCCGCCTACGCCCGCCACCTGGTCACCGACCTCCTCGGCACCCCGGACGGGGCGTAGGGCCCGCCGACGGGCAGGGTCCGGCGCGGTGTGCCCGGCCCGTCCGCTGTGCCCGCCGGGGCGCGGACGGGTCCGGGCGGCCGCCGCGATCCGTCACGCCGTCCTCGCACGCCTCCCGGGCGGAGGCGCTCCGTGGCACCGTCAGTGTGCAAAGCAGTTCGGGGTTCCCTCGTCGGAGGTTCGCATGAACGCTGTTCCGTCCCGAGTCGTGTTCTCCCGCCTGGCCGCCACGGCCGGGGCCGTGGCGCTGGCCGGCGGGCTCCTCCTCGTCCCGGCGAGCGCGCCGGCCCGTGCCCAGGGGGTGGTGGACGTGCAGTGCACCGGCACGTTCACCGACGAGTTCACCCCCGCGCTGACCAACCAGCCGCAGAACGTCACCATCGCGACCCAGAACTCCTACGCGACGTGCGTGACCGGCCTCCCCGGGTCGAGCTCGGTCACCAACAGCGAGCCCGGCGAGACCTGCCTCAACGTGCTCCACACCCTCACCCCGTTCGACGAGACCATCACCTGGAGCGACCAGACCACGAGCACCGTGCACTGGGCCTCCGTGGAGGACACCGGCGGCGCCGCCACCTTCACCGGCACCGTCACCGCCGGCCGCTACCTGGGCGATGCCGCCGTGAAGGCCACGGAGGCCGCCGACATCACCGGGACCAACCCCGAACTGTGCCCGGTCGGGGGCGGCACCATCACCGGAGCCAGTGGCCCCGCCGACCTGACCCTGACCTCGGTGTGACGAAGTCCGGACCCGTCCGGCCCGTGGTCCGTCGGAGGTGTCCGACGGGCCGCGGGCCGGGGAGCGTCGGCGGCAACGCGTCCGAAATTCTGAAATGACATCAAGTCGCCGATGCCATCGACAGGTTGGCCTCGACAGGGCAGCCCTGGTCCACCGAGGGCGATAGCCCGGTGACGGTTGGTCATGGCAGGATCGGCGCGGGTCGACACCGTGTCGACCGGAAGGAGGAGACATGGCCGAGGACAGCAAGGCGAAGCCGTCCGGCTCGTACGCGGGCACCGAGATCACGATCGAGGGCGAGGAGCACATCATCATCCGGGAGGACGAGGTCCCGGTGGCCACCGACACCGAGTGACGAGCCCACGCTTCGGTGCGGGAGAAGGGCCCGCCGGTCGCCACCGGAGGGCCCTTTCTGCTGCGCCGCCGCAGGGCGTAGGCGCGCCCTCCGCCGTCTCCGGGCCGGATGAAACCGGCCCGGCGGACGGCCGAAGCGGCCGCCTACGGCTGCGGGGGCCCCGCGAGGATGATCGGCCAGTCGCCGTCGGGGCCGAGGAGGTCGTCGAGCGGGGCGTCCGGCGGGCCGAGGAGGACGGCGGCGCCTTCGGCGAGCCGCTCGGCCACGTCCGGGGCGACGGCGGTCTCGGCGCGCAGCACGAGGACGGCCGTCGGGTCGGCGGCCGAGCGGAGCGGGAAGCCGGCCGGGTCGATCTCCGCCCGTTCCAGGACGGCCGGGTGGACGGCGACGGCGACGGTCAGCAGGCCCCCGTCGTAGCTGTGTTCGGCCCAGCCGTCGGTCTGCACCAGGTAGAGGACCTCGTCGCCCTCGTAGCAGTGCCCGCCGAGGCGCTCCAGGGCCTGTTCCCCCGGGGTGCCGTCGGGGTCGACGACCAGGGCGGCCGCCGGGGTGTCCGGCTCGTCGGGGTCGAGGCCGGAACGGACGTGGAGTCGGGCCATCGGGGTGCCTCCGGGGTCGTGCGGGCGGGCGGCGGGTCGGGCACCAGTACACACCGCGCCACCGACAGTCCGGGCCGTCGGGCCGTCAGCGCCCGCCCATCAGGCGGTACATGCCGATCGAGTCGTGGGCGGCGGTGTCCGCGAAGCCGAACTTCTCGTAGAGGAAGCGCGCGGGGCCGTCCGCGATCAGCGAGACGTACGCGGTGGCGGGTGCCCGGCGCTCCAGTTCCCCGGTGAGGGCGGCCATGATGCGCTTGCCGAGGCCGTGGCCCTGGTGCGCGGGGTGGACGCAGATGTCGGTGACCTGGAACGCGGTGCCGCCGTCGCCGATGATCCGCCCCATGCCGACGGGCTCGCCCTCGTGGTGGAGGACCACGCCGTACCAGGTGTTGGGGAGGGCGAGCGCGACCGCCTCGGGGGCCTTGTCGGAGAGGCCGGCGTCGGTGCGCAGACGGCGGAAGACCTCGACGGTGGGCACGCCGGGACGGATCTCGTAAGGGTCACGGTTCGGATTCATGCCTTACATGCTACCCGCTCGGCCCCGCCGCCCGGCTCCGGCCGCTCGGGTGAACGCGCGGCGCGACATACCGGACGGGACGGGGCGTCACGGGGGCGGAAGCGATGATCGCCGGGTTCCCGGAACCCCACCCCGTCGGAGTCGTACATGCGGATTCTTCTCCTCGCCAGCGCGTTCAACAGCCTCAGCCAGCGGCTGCACGCCGAACTGCGCGACCGGCTCCACACCGTGGACGTCCAACTGGCCGGTGACGACGAGGAGTTGCTCGACGCGGTGCACCGCCTGAAACCCGACCTGGTGCTCGCGCCGATGCTGCGCACGGCGATCCCGCGCGAGCTCTGGTCACAGCTCACCTGCCTGGTCGTCCACCCCGGCCCGCCGGGCGACCGCGGCCCGTCCTCCCTCGACCGGGCCGTCCAGGAGGGCCGCACCGACTGGGGCGTCACGGTGCTGCAGGCCGAGGCGGAGCTGGACGCCGGGCCGGTCTGGGCCTGGGCGCCCTGCCGGCTGCCCGGGTACGGCAAGAGCGACCTGTACCGCAACGAGGTCGCCGACGCGGCGGTGGCGGCCGCGCTGCTCGCCGTCGAACGCTTCGCCTCCGGCGGGTACGCGCCGGAGCCGCAGTCCGGCCCCGGCTGGAGCGGCACCGTACGGACCCGGCCCGCGCTGCGCCAGGAGGAGCGCCGGATCGACTGGGCGGCCGACCCCACCGAGGCGGTGCTGCGCAGGCTCCGCGCGGCGGACTCGCGCCCCGGGGTGCTCGACGAGCTGTGCGGCGGCGCCTGGTACCTGCACGGCGGGCACCGCGAGCCGGTGCTGCGCGGCCGCCCGGGCGAGCTGATCGCCACCCGGGCCGGCGCCGTCTGCCGGGCCACCTCGGACGGCGCGGTCTGGATCCCCGAGCTCCGCCGCCGCACCCCCGGCGGCCCGGCGGGCGTCAAGCTCCCGGCGGCCACGGCCCTCGGCGGGCTGCTGCCGGCGCTGCCGGAGGTGGCGGCGCCGCTGATGCCGGGGGAGGGGGACGGCCCGGTCTGGTCGGACCTGCGCTACCGCGAGGACGGCCCGGTGGGCTTCCTGCGCTTCTCCTTCCCGGGCGGCGCGATGTCCACCGGCCACTGCCGCCGGCTGCTGGCCGCGTACCGTTTCGCCGCGGCCCGTCCGACCTCGGTGCTGGTGCTCGGCGGCGGCCGGGACTTCTTCTCCAACGGCATCCACCTCAACGTGATCGAGGCCGCGCCGGACCCGGCCGTCGAGTCCTGGGACAACATCACCGCGATGGACGAGCTGGTCGACGCGGTGCTCACCACCACCGACCGGCTGGTGGTCGCCGCCGTCGGCGGCAACGCGGCGGCCGGCGGGGTGATGCTGGCCCTGGCGGCGGACGAGGTGTGGTGCCGCGCCGGCTCCGTCCTCAACCCCCACTACCGGCTGATGGGGCTGCACGGCTCGGAGTACTGGACGTACACCCTGCCGCGCAGGGTCGGCGCGGCGGCGGCCGAGCGGCTGACCCGCCAGGCGCTCCCGGTCTCCGCGGCGACGGCCGAGCGTATCGGCCTGGTCGACCGGGTGCTGGCCTGCGGGCCCGAGGAGTTCGGGCCGTCCGCGGCCCACCTGGCCGGGCTGCTCGCCGCCTCGCCCACCGCCCAGCAGCGGATCGCGGCGAAGAAGGCCGCGCGCGAGGCCGACGAGCGGACGAAGCCGCTCGACGCGTACCGGGAGGAGGAGCTCGCGGTGATGCACCGGCAGTTCTTCACACCCGAATCGCCGTATCACGCGCTGCGTTCCGCGTTCGTCCACAAGCGCCCGGTGCCGACGGGGCCCGCCGCGCGAGCGTGACCCGAACGGCCCCGCCGGGCTTGCCTCCCCGGGCGCCGGCTCCCGCCGCGCGGACCGGCGCCCGGCCCGGACCGTTGCTAAGACTGGCTTCGAGCCATTCCCTCCGGCTCCCATCCCCGAGGAGGCATCCTCATGGGTGCTGCAACAGCTCCAACCGCTTCGACGGCCGGGACGGCCGAGGCTGCCGCGAAGCCCGACACCGACGCGGTGCACATCCTCTGGATCAACGCGGGCCTCAGCTGCGACGGCGACTCCGTCTCGCTGACCGCCGCGATGCAGCCGAGCATCGAGGAGATCGTCACCGGCGCGCTGCCCGGCCTGCCCAAGGTCGCCGTGCACTGGCCGCTGATCGACTTCGAGTGCGGCCCGGTCCAGGGCGCGGACAACTTCGTCGAGTGGTTCTTCAAGGCCGAGCGCGGCGAGATCGAGCCGTTCGTGCTGGTCGTCGAGGGGTCCATCCCCAACGAGAAGATCAAGAAGGAGGGCTACTGGTGCGGCTTCGGCGACGACCCCGCCACCGGCCAGCCCATCACCACCAGCGAGTGGCTGGACCGGCTCGCCCCGAAGGCGACCGCCGTGGTGGCGATCGGCACCTGTGCCACGTACGGCGGCATCCACGCGATGGCCGGCAACCCGACCGGCGCGATGGGCGTGCCGGACTACCTGGGCTGGGACTGGAAGTCCAAGGCCGGACTGCCGATCGTCTGCGTGCCCGGCTGCCCGATCCAGCCCGACAACTTCGCCGAGACCCTCACCTACCTGCTGTACCAGCTGGCCGGCTCCGCGCCGATGATCCCGCTCGACGACAAGCTGCGGCCCGCCTGGCTGTTCGGCGCCACCGTGCACGAGGGCTGCGACCGCGGCGGCTACTACGAGCAGGGGCAGTTCGCCACCGACTACGGCACGCCCGAGTGCCTCGTCCGGCTCGGCTGCTGGGGCCCGGTCGTCAAGTGCAACGTCACCAAGCGCGGCTGGACCAACGGCATCGGCGGCTGCCCGAACGTGGGCGGCATCTGCATCGCCTGCACCATGCCGGGCTTCCCGGACAAGTTCATGCCCTTCATGGACCCGCCGCCCGGCTCGCACGTCTCCACCGCCGCCAGCAGCGCGTACGGCTCGGTGATCCGCAGGCTGCGCGCGATCACCCAGAGCACCCTCGACAAGGAACCCAAGTGGCGCCGCACCGGCAGCCGCCTGACCACGGGCTACCGCCCGCCCTGGTGACGCCGCGGGGCCGCACACCGCCCGGTGTGCGGCCGCCGCCTTCCCCCGCCCCGTCCGCCGGGATCCCCTCCGCGGAGACCCCGCTCCCACGCCCCCCATCCGCACGGCCCCCGCTCGCCGAGGCCCCGCTCCCAGAGACAAGGACACGACAGACACGATGGCAACACCGACCACCAGGGCGGCCGGCGACGGCAGCGGCCTGACCGAGATGTCCTGGGACCCGATCACCCGGATCGTGGGCAGCCTGGGCATCCACACGAAGATCGACTTCAAGCAGAAGCGGGTCGCGGAGTGTTACAGCACCTCCTCGGTCTTCCGCGGCTACAGCGTCTTCATGCGCGGCAAGGACCCGCGCGACGCCCACTTCATCACCAGCCGGATCTGCGGGATCTGCGGCGACAACCACGCCACCTGCTCCGTCTACACGCAGAACATGGCGTACGGGGTGAAGCCCCCGCACCTGGGGGAGTGGATCATCAACCTCGGTGAGGCCGCCGAGTACATGTTCGACCACAACATCTTCCAGGAGAACCTGGTCGGGGTCGACTACTGCGAGCGGATGGTCCGCGAGACCAACCCCGGCGTGCTGGAGCTCGCCGAGCGCACCGAGGCCCCGCACGCCGGCGACCACGGCTACAAGACGATCGCCGACATCATGCGCTCGCTCAACCCGATCGAGGGCGAGTTCTACCGCGAGGCGCTCCAGGTCAGCCGGTACACCCGGGAGATGTTCTGCCTGATGGAGGGCCGCCACGTGCACCCCTCCACGCTCTACCCGGGCGGCGTCGGCACCGTCGCGACGGTGCAGCTGTTCACCGACTACCTGACCCGGCTGATGCGCTACGTCGAGTTCATGAAGAAGGTCGTGCCGCTGCACGACGACCTCTTCGACTTCTTCTACCAGGCCCTGCCCGGCTACGAGGAGGTCGGCCGGCGCCGGGTCCTGCTCGGGTGCTGGGGCAGCCTCAACGACCCGGACCACTGCGACTTCACGTACCGCAACATGACGGACTGGGGCCGGCGGATGTTCGTCACCCCCGGTGTCGTGGTGGACGGCAAGCTCGTCACCAACGACCTGACCGAGATCAACCTCGGCATCCGCATCCTGCTCGGCAGCTCCTACTACGAGGACTGGCAGGGCAAAGAGCTGTTCGTCACCCACGACCCGCTCGGCAACCCCGTCGACCCCCGGCACCCCTGGAACCAGCACACCATCCCGCAGCCGCAGAAGCGGAACTTCGACGACAAGTACAGCTGGGTGATGTCCCCGCGCTGGTTCGACGGCAAGGACCACCTCGCCCTCGACACCGGCGGCGGCCCGATCGCCCGGCTGTGGTCCACCGCGCTGTCCGGGCTGGTCGACATCGGCTACGTCAAGGCCACCGGCCACAGCGTGCAGATCAACCTGCCCCGCTCGATGACCAAGCCCGAGGTCACCTTCGAGTGGAAGATCCCGCAGTGGAGCAACGCCATCGAGCGCAACCGCGCCCGCACCTACTTCCAGGCGTACGCGGCCGCCGCCGCCCTGCACTTCGCCGAGAAGGCGCTCGACGAGGTCCGCGCCGGGCGCAGCCAGACCTGGGAGCGCTTCGAGGTGCCGGACGAGTCGATCGGCTGCGGCTTCACCGAGGCCGTGCGCGGCGTGCTCTCGCACCACATGGTGATCCGCGACGGCAAGATCGCCAACTACCACCCGTACCCGCCCACCCCGTGGAACGCCAGCGTCCGGGACAGCTACGGCACGCCCGGCCCGTACGAGGACGCGGTGCAGAACACCCCGATCTTCGAGGAGAACCCGCCGGACACCTTCAAGGGCATCGACATCATGCGCGCGGTCCGCAGCTTCGACCCCTGTCTGCCCTGCGGCGTGCACATGTACGTCGGCGGCGGGCGCACCGTGCAGACCATGCACGTGCCCACCGGCCTGAGCGGGCTCACCGCATGACGGCCGAGCAGACCGGGCTGCGGATCCAGCAGGCCCTGGACGCGCTGGCCGACAGCGGCGCCGACGCCGAGCGGGCCGGCGAGCAACTGGTCCGCGACCTCATGGAGTTCTACGGCCAGGGCCTGGCCCGGCTGGTGCCGGCGCTGCCCCCGCCCGCCCTGGACCGGATGCTGGACGACCCGGTCGTGGCCGGGCTGCTGCTCCTGCACGACCTGCACCCCGAGGACCTCCCCGCCCGGATCGAGCGGGCGCTCGCGGCCCTGCCCGAGCGGGTCGAGGCGGCCGGCTTCGACCCGGCCACCGGCGTCCTGCGGCTGCGCCGCACGGCCACCGGCTGCGGCTGCGGCGAACAGGAGGCGCAAACCGTCCTCGCCTGCCACGCGCCCGAGGTGACGGCCGTGGAACTGGAACGCGCCCCGCAGCTGCTCCAGATCGGCACCCGCCCGCCGCAGCCCGCGGAGGCGCGATGAACACCCGCCGGATCTCCCGCGACGGGACCGCCCTGCTGCACCGGCTGCGCGAACCGGCGCCGCCGCGCCCCGAGCAGTGCGCGTTCTGCGGCCGGGACCTGCCCGGCGGCCACCGCCACCTGGTGGACGTCGAGGACCGCGCCCTGGCCTGCGCCTGCACCGCCTGCGGCCTGCTGTTCCAGCAGCCGGGCGCGGCCGGCGGCCGCTACCGCACCGTGCCGGACCGCTACCTCGCCGACCCGGAAAGGGAGTTGGACCAGCAGGCCTGGTCGGTGCTGGGCATCCCGGTGGGCACCGCCTTCCTGTTCCGCAGCACCGTGATGGACCAGCTGCTGGCCTTCTACCCCGGCCCGGCCGGCGCCACCGAGAGCGAACTGGACGAGCAGGCCTGGCAGCGCGCCCTCGGCGGCAGCCGGCTGGCCGCCGCCCTGGAACCCGACGTGGAGGCGCTGCTGGTGCGCCGCACCGAGGAGCGCGTGGCGTGCTTCCTGGTGCCGATCGACATCTGCTACGAGCTGGTCGGCCGGCTGCGGCGGTGCTGGCACGGCTTCGACGGCGGCGCCGAGGCGCGGGCCGAACTCGACGCGTTCTTCGCGCGCCTGGCCGACCGGGCCCGCCCGCTGCCCGCGGAGGTGACGGCGTGACGGCGCTCGGCTTCGCCTGCACCGGCGTGCGGTCCGACCCGTACGCGGCCGGGCCGACCCTGGTCTTCCGGCTGCGGATCACGGCCCCGGCCGACACCCGGGTGCACGCCCTCGCCCTCCAGTGCCAGCTGCGGATCGAACCGGTCCGCCGGCCGTACGGCGAGGCCGAGGGCGGGCGGCTGGCCGACCTGTTCGGCGGACGGGAGCGCTGGGCGACCACGCTCAACCCGATCCAGTTCGCCACCGTGCCGCTGCTCGTCCCCGGCTTCACCGGCGGGACCGAGATCGACCTCGCGGTGCCGTGCACCTACGACCAGGACGTCGCTTCGGCCCGCTACTTCCGGGCACTGGACGGCGGCGAGGTGCCGCTGCTGCTGCTCTTCTCCGGCACCGCCTTCGCCGGCCCCGGCGGCTTCCAGGTCAGCCCGGTGCCCTGGGACCGGGAGGCCCGGGTGCGGATGCCGGTGCGGGTCTGGCGGGAGGCGATCGACCGGCACTTCCCCGGCAGCGGCTGGCTGCGGCTGCCGGAGGACGCCATGGCCGAGCTGCTGGCCTACCGCTCGCGGCGGGCCCTGCCCTCCTGGGAGGCGACGGTGCGCGAGCTGCTCACGGCCGCGGCGATCGGGGAGGGGGCCCGGTGAGCGGCCTCCCGGAGCGGATCGAACGCGGCTTCGCGGCCGCCCGGCAGATCGCCGACGCGGTGCTGTTGGAGGGCTACGTGCTCTACCCGTACCGCGCCTCGGCGGCCAAGAACCGGCTGCGCTGGCAGTTCGGCGTCCTGGTGCCGCCCGAGTACACCGCGCAGGGCGGCGAGCACTCCCACCAGCGCACCGAGTGCCTGATGGAGGCGCGCGACGGGGACCGGCTGGCGGTCGAGCTGCGCTTCCTACGGGTCCAGCGGCGCACCGTCGAACAGGCCACCGCCGCCGGTTTCGAGTCCGTGGAGCGGCTGGAGCTGGCCGACCGGGACCTCGTCGAATGGGACGAGGGCGTCGAGGAGCGGATCGAACTCCTGGTACCGGTCGAGGAGTTGGCCGGTGAGGGGGTGCAGCGGCCGTTCCGGCTGCCGGGCGTCGGCGAGACCGGGCTGGTGCACGAGCGGGACGCCGTCGTCGGCCGGGTGATACGGCGCCGCGAGCAGGTCGACGGGCTGCTCTGGCTGCGGGCCGAGGAGCTGCCCGGCCCGTACCGGGCGCAGCGGCTGACCGTGGAGGTGGAGAACAGCTCCGCCTGGCGGCCGTCCCGGCACGCCACCCGCGACCAGGCGCTGCCGCGCTCGCTGGTCTCCGCGCACCTGCTGCTCGGGCTGGAGCACGGCCGCTTCCTGTCCGTCACCGACCCGCCCGAGTGGGCCCGCCCGGCCGTCGAGCGGTGCCGCAACGAGCGCACCTGGCCGGTGCTGGCCGGGCCGGAGGGCGAGCGCGGGGTGGTGCTGTCCTCGCCGATCATCCTGGAGGACCACCCGCGGATCGCCCCGGAGAGCCTCGGCACCCTGTACGACGCCACCGAGATCGACGAGATCCTGGCGCTGCGGACGGCGGCCCTGACCGAGGAGGAGAAGCGCGAGGCCCGCGGCACCGACGACCGGGCCGGCGCGGTGATCGACCTGGCCGAGTCCATGCCGCCCGAGGTGCTGGACCGGCTGCACGGCGCGATCCGCGGGCTGCGCGAGGCCACCGGCAGCACCGCCCTCGGCCGTCCCGAGCAGCCCTGGTGGGACCCGGGCGACGACCCCGGGGTCGACCCGGAGCGGGACCGGGTGCTGGTCGACGGCCACCAGGTGGGCGCCGGCAGCCGGGTGCTGCTGCGGCCCGGACGGCGGCGCACCGACGCCCAGGACCTCTTCCTGGACGGGCGGACCGGCATCGTGGAGGCGGTGCTGCACGACCTCGACGGATCGGTGCACCTGGCCGTCACGGTGGAGGACGACCCGGGGGCCGACCTGTGGCGGGCCCAGGGGCGCTTCCGCTACTTCCAGCCCGACGAGGTCACGCCGCTGGACGGGACCGCCCCGGTGGACGGGAGCGCTGCGCTGGACGGAGCCGCTCCGGTGGAGGGGCCATGACGGACCGCACGGTGCTGGTCGCCGGGGTGGGCAACATCTTCCTCGGCGACGACGGCTTCGGGGTCGAGACCGTACGGCGGCTGTCCGCCCACCCGCTGCCGGCGGGCGTCGAGGTGGTCGACGTCGGCGTGCGCGGCGTCGACCTGGCCTACCGGCTGCTCGACGGCCACCGCACCGCCGTCCTGGTGGACGCCGTCCACCGGGGCGGGGCGCCCGGCACCCTCTACCTGATCGAGGCGGCCGCCGAACAGCCGCCGGAGCCGCCCGCCCTCGACGGGCACCGGATGGGGCCCGACGCCGTGCTGGCCCTGCTCGCCACGCTCGCCGCCGGCACCGGCGGCGAGCCGCCCGAACGCGTCCTGGTGGTCGGCTGCGAGCCGGCCTCGCTGGAGGAGGGCATCGGGCTCAGCGAGCCCGTCGCCGCCGCCGTGGCGGAGGCGGTGCGAATGGTCCTGCGGGTCGTGGACGAGGCCACGCAGCCGGAGAAGCAGCCGGAGAAGGAGACAACACCATGCTGAGGAAACTGTTCTGCGCGGCCCTGCTGGCCGGGATCGGCGCACTGGTCTGGCAGAACCTGCCGGACCTCAAGCGGTACGTGCGCATCTCCCGGATGTGAGGCGCGCACTGCTGCGAACGGCGCAGCCCCGCGGACGGTGGCGGCGCGGCTGCGGGCCGCCGCCGCCACCTCGCCCTGTAATGGGGCGCGTTGCCGCCCGCTCCGGGAAGGGACCCATGCACGAGATGTCGATCGCCGAAGCCGTCGTCGAGCAGGTGGACATGGCCGCGCGCGAACACGGGGCCCCCGGGGTGGCACGGGTGCGGCTGCGGGTCGGCGAGCTGGCCGGCGTGGTGCCCGAGGCCCTCGACTTCTGCTTCGAACTCGCCTGCGCCGGAACGCTGGTGGCGGGCGCGGCGCTGGACACCGAGTCCGTCGCGGCCCGGGCCCGCTGCGCCCCCTGCGCGGTCGAGTGGGCGGTCGGCATGCCGCCGGACCTCGGCTGCCCGAGCTGCTCCGGCGGTGGCGGCGTGGAGCTGCTGTCCGGCCGCGAGCTGCAGATCCTCGACGTCGAGTGGGCCCGGGAACGCTGACATCCGGGCCGAACCAGAAAGGCTGATGCCGATGTGCCGCACGGTCGACCTCCGTCAGGCGGTCCTCGCCCGCAACGACGACAGCGCCCGCGGACTGCGGGCGGCACTGGCCGCGCGGGGGACGGTCGCGGTGAACCTGCTGTCCAGCCCCGGCAGCGGCAAGACCGCGCTGCTGGAGGCCGAGTTGGGGCTCGCCCGGCGACGCGGGGTGCCCGTCGCCGCGCTGACCGCCGACCTCGCCACCGAGAACGACGCGCGCCGGCTGGCCCGCTCGGGCGCCCCGGTGAAGCAGGTGCTCACCGACGGGCTCTGCCACCTGGAGGCGCGGATGCTCGCCGGGCACCTGGACGGCTGGCTGCCGGACGACTGCCGGCTGCTGTTCGTGGAGAACGTCGGCAACCTGGTCTGCCCGGCCTCCTACGACCTCGGCGAGACGCTGCGGGTGGTGCTGGCCTCGGTGACCGAGGGCGAGGACAAGCCGCTCAAGTACCCGACGGCCTTCGGGCTGGCCAACCTGGTGCTGGTGACGAAGACGGACCTCGCGGCGGCGGCCGAGTTCGACGAGGCGGCGTTCCTGGCCAACGTCCAGCGGGTCAACCCCGGGGTGGAGGTGCTGAACACCTCGGCCCGGACGGGCGAGGGCGTCGGGGCGCTGCTGGACCGGGCGCTCGGCGTCCTGGCCGGGGCGCGGCCGCACCGGCCGGTGATGGCCGCGGCGGCGCCGCACGACCACGGGCACTCTCACGACCACGACCATGGGCACTCTCAGGATCACGACCACGGCCACGACCACGGCCACACCGCCGTGGGGGAGCACGCGTGACGGCCGCCCACCCCGGGCTCGACCGCGAGCGGCGGCGGGTCGCCGTCCGCGGCCTGGTGCAGGGGGTCGGCTTCCGGCCGTTCGTCCACACCCTGGCCGGTGAACTCGGACTGGCCGGCACCGTCACCAACACCGGCGAGGGCGTCCTGGTCGAGGTCGAGGGCAGCCCGGACGCGCTGGACGCCTTCTGCCGGCGGGTGGCCGGCGACGCGCCGCCGCTCGCCCAGGTGCACGCGGTGGAGCACGCGCCGCTCGCCGCCACCGGCGCCACCGGCTTCCGCATCGTCCCCTCCCGCCCCGACGGCGCCCGCGCCACCCTGATCCCGCCCGACACCGCCGTCTGCGCCGACTGCCTGGCCGAACTCGCGGACCCGGCCGACCGCCGCCACCGGCACCCGTTCATCAGCTGCACCAACTGCGGCCCCCGGCACACCATCGTCACCGGCCTGCCGTACGACCGGGCCAACACCACCATGGCCGGCTTCCCGCTGTGCCCGGACTGCGCCCGCGAGTACGCGGACCCCGCCGACCGCCGGTTCCACGCCCAACCCGTCGCCTGCCACGCCTGCGGGCCCAGGCTCGCGCTGACCGTGCCCGGACGCCCCGACCTCGGCGGGGAGCAGGCCCTGGCGGAGGCCCGGCGGCTGCTGGCCGACGGCGCGGTCCTCGCCGTCAAGGGCATCGGCGGCTACCATCTCGCCTGCGACGCGCGCGACGCCGCGGCCGTCGCCCTGCTGCGCCGGCGCAAGCGGCGCGGCCGCAAGCCCTTCGCCGTGATGGCCCGCGACCTCGCCACCGTCGAGGGCCTGCTGCCCGTCGACCCGGTCGAGCGGGAACTGCTCACCGGGCCGGTCCGGCCGATCGTCCTGCTGCGCCGCACCGGCCTGCCGGTGCCCGAGGGCGTGGCCCCGGGCAGCCCCGACCTCGGAGTGATGCTCCCGTACACGCCGCTGCACCACCTGCTGCTCGCCGCCCCCGGGCCGGACCTGCTGGTGATGACCAGCGCCAACCTCTCCGGCGAGCCGATCGTCACCGAGGACCGGGAGGCGCTGGAGCGGCTCGCCCCGCTGGTCGACGGCTGGCTCGGCCACGACCGGCCGATCCACGTGCCCTGCGAGGACTCGGTGGTGCGGGTGGTGGACGGCGAGCAGCTGCCGCTGCGCCGCTCGCGCGGGTACGCCCCGCTGCCGATCCCGCTGCCGGTGCCCGTGCGCCCGGCGCTGGCGGTCGGCGGCGACCTGAAGAACACCTTCGCGCTGGCCCGGGACGGTTACGCCTGGCTGTCCGGCCACATCGGCGACATGGACGACCTGGCCACCCTGCGGGCCTTCGACCGGGCGGTCGAGCAGCTCGGCACGGTCAGCGGCGTCCGGCCCGAACTGCTGGTCGCCGACCGGCACCCCGGCTACCGCTCGCTCCGGCACGCCGAGCGGACCGCCGCCGGCCGGCCGGTGCACCGGGTGCAGCACCACCACGCCCACATCGCCGCGGTGATGGCCGAGCACGGACTGGACGGCAGCCGCCCGGTGCTCGGGGTGGCCTTCGACGGCACCGGCTACGGCGCGGACGGCGCGGTCTGGGGCGGCGAGGTGCTGCTGGCCGACTACGACGGGTTCCGCCGCCTCGCCCACCTCGGGTACGTGCCGCTGCCGGGCGGGGACGCGGCCGTCGAGCGCCCGTACCGGACGGCGCTCGCCCACCTGCGCGCGGCCGGGCTGCCCTGGCTGCCGGAGCTGCCGTCGGTCCGGGCCTGCGGAGCGGCGGAACTCGGCCTGCTGGAACGGCAGTTGGAGCGGCGACTGAACTGCCTGCCGAGCTCCAGTATGGGGCGGCTGTTCGACGCGGTGTCCTCGCTCGCCGGGGTCTGCCACCGGGCCGGGTACGAGGCCCAGGCGGCGATCGAACTGGAGGCGGCGGCCTGCGGGTTCGGCCGCGCTGACGGCCCCGGGGCCGGGCCGACGGCGCGGGTGGACGACGGCTACGCGTTCGGGCTGTCGGCGCGGGCCGGCGGCTGGACCGCCGACCCTGGGCCGGTGCTGGCCGCCGTGGTGGCCGACGTGACCGCGGGCGCCCCCGCGGGCCTGGTCGCCGTCCGCTTCCACCGTGCGGTGGCCGACCTGGTCCGGCGGAGCTGCGCGGCCGTCCGGGACCGGTACGGCATCACCACGGTGGCGCTCAGCGGCGGGGTCTTCGCCAACGCACTGCTCTCCTCGGCCTGCGCGAGCGGCCTCGGGGAGGACGGATTCACGGTACTGCGGCACCGCCGGGTGCCGCCCAACGACGGTGGTCTGGCGCTCGGCCAGCTGATGGTGGCCGCCCGGTCGACGGCCACCCGGGAGGAGTGAGAGCGGATGTGTCTGGCTGTGCCCGGCAGGGTGACGGAGATCGGGGAGCGGGACGGGGCGAGGATGGCGGTGATGGACTTCGGCGGCGTGGTCAAGGACGTGTGCCTGGAGTACCTGCCGGACCTGGCGGTGGGGGACTACGCGATCGTCCACGTGGGCTTCGCGCTGCAGCGCCTGGACGAGGAGTCGGCCCGGCGCACCCTCGCCCTCTTCGAGGAACTCGGGCTGTTGCAGGAGGAGTTCGGCGATCCCTGGGAGGCCGCCGGGGCGGCGGCGGGCTCTGGGACCGAGGCTGAGGAGGCCGGACGGTGAAGTACCTGGAGGAGTTCCGCAACCCCGAGCTGGCCGCCGGGCTGCTCGCCGACATCAGGGCGACGGTCACCCGGCCGTGGGCGCTGATGGAGGTCTGCGGCGGCCAGACGCACAGCATCATCCGGCACGCCATCGACCAACTCCTGCCGGAGGAGGTCGAGTTGATCCACGGGCCGGGCTGCCCGGTGTGCGTCACCCCGCTGGAGACGATCGACCGGGCACTGGCGATCGCGGCCCGGCCGGGGGTGGTCTTCTGCTCCTTCGGCGACATGCTGCGGGTGCCCGGCACCGACCGGGACCTGTTCCGGGTCCGCGGCGAGGGCGGCGACGTCCGGGTGGTGTACTCGCCGCTGGACGCCCTGCGGATCGCCCGGGAGAACCCGGACCGGGAGGTGGTCTTCTTCGGCATCGGCTTCGAGACCACCGCCCCGCCGAACGCCATGGCCGTCCACCTGGCCAGGAAGCAGCGGCTGCGCAACTTCAGCATGCTGGTCTCGCACGTCCGGGTACCGCCCGCGATCGAGGCGATCATGGACTCGCCGGACTGCCGGGTCCAGGGCTTCCTCGCCGCCGGGCACGTGTGCAGCGTGATGGGCACCGCCGAGTACCCGGCGCTGGCCGAACGCCACCGGGTGCCGATCGTCGTCACCGGCTTCGAGCCGCTGGACATCCTGGAGGGCATCCGGCGCACCGTACGGCAGTTGGAGCGCGGCGAGCACACCGTCGACAACGCCTACCCGCGGGCCGTCCGCCCCGAGGGCAACCCGGCGGCCCGCGCCATGCTGGAGGACGTCTTCGAGGTCGCCGACCGTCCCTGGCGGGGCATCGGCGTGATCCCGCGCAGCGGGTGGCGGCTCTCCCCGCGCTACCGCGACCACGACGCCGAGCACCGCTTCGACGTCGGCGGGATCACCACCCGCGAACCCGCCGCCTGCCGCAGCGGCGAGGTGCTGCAGGGGCTGCTGAAGCCCCACCAGTGCGAGGCCTTCGGCACCGTCTGCACACCGCGCACGCCGCTCGGCGCCACGATGGTGTCCAGCGAGGGGGCGTGCGCGGCGTACTACCTGTACCGGCGGCTGGGCGTACCGGGGACGTCCGTCCGGGCCCAGGAGCCGCAGGAACGT
Source organism: Kitasatospora sp. NPDC056800 (assembly GCF_042789775.1). Lineage (NCBI taxonomy): Bacteria > Bacillati > Actinomycetota > Actinomycetes > Kitasatosporales > Streptomycetaceae > Kitasatospora > Kitasatospora sp. NPDC056800. Next base: position 62,458 of record NZ_JBHUAL010000022.1, read on the forward strand.
CGGGAGCTTCAGGAGCCTCAGGAGGCGGGTCGCGTTGGCTGACACCGAACTGCTCAGCGGGCCCGGCGCCGACCCGGGCACGGACCCGGGCACCGAGCGGCCCGACTTCTCCGGCTGGAGCTGCCCGCTGCCGCTGCGCGACCACCCCCGGGTGGTGATGGGCCACGGCGGCGGCGGGGCGATGTCCGCCGAACTGGTGGAGAACCTGTTCGCGCCGGCCTTCGGCGGCCCCGTGCTCGCCGGGCTCGGCGACTCCGCGGTGCTGGAGCTGGGCGGCGCCCGGCTCGCCTTCTCCACCGACTCCTACGTGGTGCGGCCGCTGTTCTTCCCCGGTGGCTGCATCGGCGACCTCGCCGTCAACGGCACGGTCAACGACCTCGCCATGAGCGGGGCCCGGGCGGCCTACCTGTCCTGCGGCTTCATCCTGGAGGAGGGGGTGGAGATGGCCGTGGTGGACCGGGTCGCCCGGGCGCTCGGCGCCGCCGCCCGTACCGCCGGGGTCGAGATCGCCACCGGGGACACCAAGGTGGTCGAGTCCGGGCACGGGGACGGCATCTACCTGAACACCGCCGGCATCGGGCTCGTCCCGGCCGGGGTCGACATCAGGCCGCAGCGCGCCCGCCCCGGCGACGTGGTGATCGTCAGCGGGCCGATCGGGCTGCACGGGGTCGCGATCATGAGCGTCCGGGAGGGCCTGGAGTTCGGGGTCGAGGTGCGCAGCGACAGCGCGGCGCTCGGCGGCCTGGTCGAGGCGATGATCGCGGCCACCGCCGACCTGCACGTGCTGCGCGACCCCACCCGGGGCGGCCTGGCCGCGGCGCTCAACGAGATCGCCGTCGCGGCCGGGGTGGGCGTGGTGCTCAGCGAACGGGCCGTCCCCGTCCCGGAGCCGGTGGCCAACGCCTGCGCCGTGCTGGGCCTCGACCCGATGTACATCGCCAACGAGGGCCGGCTGGTCGCCTTCGTCCCGCGCCTCTCCGCGGACGCGGTGCTCGCCGCCATGCGCGCCCACCCGCTCGGCGCGGAGGCGGTGGTGATCGGCGAGTGCGTCGCGGAGCACCCGGGGATGGTCGTCGCCCGGACCGGCTTCGGCGGCACCCGGGTGGTCGACCTGCCGATGGGCGAGCAGCTGCCGCGGATCTGCTGAGGGCCCGGACGTACGCCGCCGCCCCGGGAGGCGACTTCCGGGGCGGCGGCGCGCCCGGC
>NZ_JBHUAL010000023.1:0-63448 GCF_042789775.1 Kitasatospora sp. NPDC056800
GGCCCGGGCCCCGCCCTCCCGGGCGGCCCCCTCCCGCCTCCACCGGGCCCTACGCGTTCACCGGGCCCTACGCGTCCGCCGCGTCAGTCGGCGCTCTGGATCAGCCCGTGCTCCTCCAGGTAGTCCAGCTGGGCCCGCACCGACAGCTCGGCGGCCGGCCAGAGCGCCCGGTCCACGTCGGCGTAGACCCGGGCCACCACCTCGGAGGCGCTCCGGCAGCCCGCCTCGACCGCGGTCTCCACCTGGGCGAGCCGCGACGCCCGGTGGGCCAGGTAGTAGTCGACGGCGCCGAGCGCGTCCGCGAGCACCGGGCCGTGGCCCGGCAGCACGGTCCGCACGCCGTGCTGGGAGGCCATGGTGTGCAGGTGGCGCAGCGAGTCCAGGTAGTCGCCGAGCCGGCCGTCGGGGTGCGCGACCATCGTGGTGCCGCGGCCGAGCACGGTGTCGCCGGTGAGCACCGCGCCGTCGTCCGGCAGGTGGAAGGTCAGCGAGTCCGAGGTGTGCCCCGGGGTGGCCACCACCCGCAGGTCCAGGCCGCCGACGTCCAGGCGCTGGCCGCCGACCAGGCCCTCCGAGCCCAGCCGGTGCGCCGGGTCCAGGGCCCGTACCTCGCTCCCGGTCAGCTCGGCGAAGCGGGCCGCGCCCTCGGAGTGGTCGGCGTGGCCGTGGGTGAGCAGGGTCAGCGCGATCCGCTTGCCCCGTTCCTCCGCGAGGTCGACCACCCGGCGCAGGTGCCCCTCGTGCAGCGGGCCCGGGTCGATCACCACCGCGAGGTCCGAGCCCGGCTCGGAGAGCAGCCAGGTGTTGGTGCCGTCCAGCGTCATCGGCGACGGGTTCGGTGCCAGCACGCACAGCGCCCGAGGGGTGGCCTCGCCGCCGACGGCGGCGGCGGGGCCGCCCGGCAGGAGTCCGCTCACCGACCGCCTCCGACGTGCCGGTGCAGGGCCCGCAACGGCAGCGCCCGGACGAGGGCGCGCTGCGCCACCTCGACGAACGGGACCTGGCTGTCGCAGGCGAGGTCACGGGGGTTCAGGCGGCGGGCGGGCAGCTCGGGTGCCGTCCGGCGAGCCACGTCGTCGTGGGTCATCGGGCGTCGGTCCTTTCTCTGCGTCGGTACGGCAAGGTCGGGTCGTGCAGGTCGTGCGGGTCGTGCGGAGCGCGCCGACCGTACGGCTCGTACGACCGGTCCCCGTCGGTGGAACGCTCAGGACCCCTCGGGGAACTCCCCGTCGATGGTCAGTTCCTCGTAGCCGGGCCAGCGGACCGTCAGACGGGCGCCGCGGACCTCGGCCCGGCCCAGGACCGGCGCCAGCGGGCGGTCGGCGGCCGCGGCCAAGGCCTCGGCGGCGGTCCGTACCGACGACAGCTCGCGCAGCACCGTCACGGTCGGCGGCAGCATGCCGTAGCGGCCCTCCCGGTGGCCCCGCACCGCCTCGGCCGGGGTCAGCCAGGCGACCCGGTCGGCCTCGCCAACCTCCAGGGCCGCGCGCTGGCCGGCCGGCAGCGCGGCGACGAAGAACCAGGTGTCGTAGCGCCGTTCCTCGAACTCCGGGGTGATCCAGCGGGCCCAGCCGCCCAGCAGGTCGCTGCGCAGCACCAGCCCGTGGTCGCGGAGGAACTCGGCGAAGGACAGCTCGTGGGCCTCCAGCGCGGCCCGCTCGGCGGACCAGTCGCGCGGCGCGGCGACGCTGTCGGCGTCCGGGCCGGCCAGCAGCACGCCGGCCTCCTCGAAGGTCTCGCGGACGGCCGCGCAGACCACCGCCCGCGCCGTCCGGGCGTCCACCCCGAGCCGCCGGGCCCACTCCTCGGGCGACGGACCGGCCCAGCCCGGCTCGACCTCGGCGTCCCGCGGGTCCACCCCGCCGCCCGGGTAGGCGTACATCCCGGCCGCGAAAGCCATCGAGGTGCGCCTGCGCAGCAGGTAGGCCTCCGGCCCCTCGGCGGCGTCGCGCAGCAGCACGACGGTCGCGGCGGCCCTGGGCACCGGCGGGGTCACCGCGCCGGATTCGACCGCCCGGATCCGGGCGGGCCAGCCGGGCGGCATCGGCAGCGTCGTCGCTCGATGGTCCATGCCCGGATGCTAGGGCGTGCCCGACGATTCCCGCCAGGCTCACGAGTGGATCGGGCCCACCCGGACACCGCAGAGGCGGGGCCGGACGAGCCCGGCCCCGCCTCCGTGATCACGCTCAGGCGCTCTTGACCCGCACCAGGATCTCGACCTCGACCGGGGAGTCCAGCGGCAGCACCGCGACGCCGACGGCGCTGCGGGCGTGCACGCCCGCCTCGCCGAGCACCGCGCCGAGCAGCTCGCTGGCGCCGTTGACAACGGCCGGGACGCCGATGAAGTCGGGGGCGGCGGCGACGAAGCCGACGACCTTGACGACCTGCTCGACCTGGTCGAGGTCGCCGATCACCGACTTCACGGCGGCCAGGGCGTTCAGCGCGCAGATCCGCGCGAGGTCCTTGGCCTCCTCCGGGGACACCTCGGCACCGACCTTGCCGGTGCTCGGCAGCTTGCCGCCGACGACCGGGAGCTGGCCGGAGGTGAACACGAGGTCGCCGGTCCGCAGGGCCGGGACGTAGGCGGCGACCGGGGCGGCCACCTCCGGCAGGGTCAGGCCCAGCTCGGCGAGCTTCGACTCGACCTTGCTCATGCGTTCTTCTCCCGCTTGAAGTAGGCCACCAGCTGCTCCGGGTTCGGGCCGGGCACGACCTGGACGAGCTCCCAGCCGTCCTCGCCGAAGTTGTCCAGGATCTGCTTGGTCGCGTGCACCAGCAGGGGCGCCGTCATGTATTCCCACTTGGTCATGGCCAGACTCTAGACGAGCCGTCGCGGCGATCCGCGCCGCCCGCCGCGAGGCGTGTGAGGTGGGGCACAAACAGGGCATGATCCGGCCTGACGGCCCAGGTGCTCCGGGCATCCGGTGCGCTCCCTGGTTACCCTCGCGGGAGGGCACCCTGGCGAGGGGCACCCTCGTCAGGAGGGGACGCCCGTAGGACGGAGACGGACGGAGACGGAGCGTGGCACGCACCCCCGGCCAGGCGGCCCGGCGCGACCCCGACTGGGAGGGCGTCCGGCTGCACGTGGTCAGCGGCAAGGGCGGCACCGGGAAGACCACGCTGGCCGCGGCACTGGCCCTGGCCCTCGCCGCCGACGGCGGACGGGTGCTGCTGATCGAGGTCGAGGGCCGGCAGGGCGTCGCCGAGCTCTTCGGGATCGCCGCGCTCCCGTACGAGGAGCGCCGGATCGCCTCGGTCTCCCGCGCCCAGCTCGGGCTGCCGGCCGCGGAGGGCGGGCCCGGCGAGGTCTTCGCGCTGGCGATCGACACCGAGCTGGCGCTGCTGGAGTACCTGGAGATGTTCTACAAGCTCGGCCGGGCCGGGAAGGCCCTCCAGAAGGTCGGCTTCGTCGACTTCGCCACCACCATCGCGCCCGGCGTACGGGACGTCCTGCTCACCGGCAAGGCCTGCGAGGCGACCAGGCGCAAGGACCCGGACGGCCGGCGGCGCTACGACGCGGTGGTGATGGACGCCCCGCCGACCGGGCGGCTGACCCGGTTCCTGAACGTCAACGCCGAGGTCGCCGGGCTGGCCCGGATCGGCCCGATACACACCCAGGCGCAGGCCGTGATGCGGGTGCTGAAGTCACCGGAGACCGCGGTGCACCTGGTCACCCTGCTGGAGGAGATGCCGGTGCAGGAGACGGTCGACGGCATCGCGGAGCTGCGCGAGGCGAGGCTCCCGGTGGGCGGGGTGATGGTCAACATGGTCCGGCCGCCGGTGCTGGACGCGGCGGCGGTGGCCGCGGTGGACGGGGACCACCGCGAGGAGGTCGCCCTGGCGCTCGGCGAGGCCGGACTCGGCGGCCGCACCCGCACCGGGGAGAAGGTCCGGGCGGCGGTGGAGCCGCTGCTCGACCCGCTGCTGGAGCAGGCCAGGGAGCACGCCGAGCGGGTCGAGCTGGAGCGCGCGCAGCGCGCCGACATCCAGCAGCTGCGGCTCCCGACGTACGAACTGCCGCTGCTGGGCGAGGGCGTGGACCTCGGCGGGCTGTACCGGCTGGCGGGCGAACTGAAGCGGCAGGGGGCGGCATGACCTCGAACGGGGTGCGGAGCACCGGACGGCGGCTCGCGGTGGACGAGCTGATCGACGACCCGAAGACCAGGATCATCGTCTGCTGCGGCTCCGGCGGCGTCGGCAAGACCACCACCGCCGCGGCCCTCGGCCTGCGGGCGGCCGAGCGCGGCCGCAAGGTCGTGGTGCTGACCATCGACCCGGCCCGCCGGCTCGCCCAGTCGATGGGCCTGACCGAGCTCGACAACACCCCCCGGGTGGTCAAGGGGGTGAACGGCACCGGCGAGCTCCAGGCCATGATGCTGGACATGAAGCGGACCTTCGACGAGGTCGTGCTGGCCCACGCCGAGCCCGAACGGGCCCGGGCGATCATGGAGAACCCCTTCTACCAGTCCCTGTCGGCCGGCTTCGCCGGCACCCAGGAGTACATGGCGATGGAGAAGCTCGGGCAGCTGCGCGCCGCCGAGGAGTGGGACCTGATCGTCGTGGACACCCCGCCGTCCCGCTCGGCGCTGGACTTCCTGGACGCGCCCAACCGGCTCGGGTCCTTCCTGGACGGCCGGGTGATCCGGATCCTCACCGCCCCGGCCAAGGTCGGCGGCCGCAGCGCGATGCGCTTCCTGAACGCCGGGATGGGCCTGCTCACCGGCACCCTGGGCAAGATCTTCGGCGCCCAGCTGCTCACCGACGTGCAGACCTTCGTCAGCGCGATGGACTCGATGTTCGGCGGCTTCCGGGAGCGCGCGGACCGCACGTACCAGCTGCTCAAGGCGCCGGGTACGGCGTTCCTGGTGGTGGCGGCGCCGGAGCGGGACGCGCTGCGCGAGGCGGCGTACTTCGTGGACCGGCTGGCCGCGGACCGGATGCCGCTGGCCGGGCTGGTGCTCAACCGGGTGCACGGCACGGGCGCACCGCAGCTCACCGCGGAACGGGCGCTGGCGGCCGCCGAGGCCCTGGAGGAGAACGGCTCGGAGCACGCCTCGCCCGAGGCCGAGCTGCTCGCGGCCGGGCTGCTGCGGCTGCACGCCGAGCGGATGCAGATCATGGGGCGCGAACGCCGTACCCGCGACCGCTTCGTCTCGGTGTACCCGGACGTGCCGATCGTGGAGGTGCCGGCGCTGCCGGGCGACGTGCACGACCTGGACGGGCTGCGGGCCATCGGGGACCGGCTCAACGGCGCGGTCTAGCCCGCGCGGTACCACCCGGTGCGGTCACCGACCCCGCGCGGTACAACCCGGCGCGGTCACCGGCCCTGCGCGGCACGGCCCCCCGTCCGCGGGGCCGACCGGCCCGGGCCGCGTGGTGCGGCCGGGCTCAGCCCGCCTGGGCGTAGTCCGTCAGTATCACCCCGGTCGCGAGGGACTCCTCGTACTCGGTGCGCGCCGTCTCCAGCAGCCTCCGCCACGAGATGACGGTCGGGCGGCGGCGCAGCAGCGCCCGGCGCTCGCGCTCCGTCATCCCGCCCCACACCCCGAACTCCACCCGGTTGTCCAGGGCGTCCGCGAGGCACTCGGTCCGGACGGGGCAGCCGCTGCACACCGCCTTCGCGCGGTTCTGTGCCGCCCCCTGGACGAACAGTTCGTCCGGATCACTCGTGCGGCAGGCGGCCTGCGCACTCCAGTCGTCAACCCAGCCCATGCCGGCGCCGTCCTCTCCCGTATCGAGGCTCCCCCACGGCGGCAACGGCATATTCACCGTTGCCAGTTGAGGACGTTACGGAAGAACGACAGCTTGCAACAGCCCCTTCGGGCTCAATCTCGAATGACCCAATTGGACTATGGGTGGCGATCAGCTCACTCGTTGGAGTGATCGCAGGTCGCACACCTTGCCAAGAGCGAAACCCCCACTCTCGCCACAGGAGTCGTCACTGAGTGCGACCGACCACACCGGCACAGCAGGCCACAGCTGCCTCAAAACCCGGACATCAGCGGGTAATTCGGGCAAGTCTTCTCGCCCACAAGAGTGAACGATGTTGACGCACCGAAGCTGTCGCAAGCTTGTGACAAGCCTAGGCGAACACCTGCCCCGGTGTGCGGGAATCCGCGACGTAGGGTTCTCCCCATGGCACCGAAGCGCCCCCAGGCAACCCAGCCCCCAGGCAACACCGGAGCTCCGCGCGGCCGGACCGGCGGATCCCCGATGGAGCACGCCGGCAACGGCGTGAAGTTCCTGGGCGTCAGCGTGCTCTCCGGAGTCCTGCTGGCAGGCCTCGCCCTGCCCGCCGTCGGCGCCATCGGGCTGACCGCCAAGGACACGGCGGAGAGCTTCGCCAACATCCCCGACGACTTCAAGACCCCGCCGCTCACCCAGGCGACGCAGATCTTCGACGCCAAGGGCGGCCTGATCGCCAAGGTCTACGAGCGCGACCGCACCGTCATCACCGCGGACCAGATGTCGCCGTTCATGCGGCACGCCCAGGTCGACATCGAGGACGCCCGCTTCTACGAGCACGGCGCCGTCGACCTCAAGGGCGTCCTCCGGGCGATCAGCAAGAACGCGGAGAGCGGCACCGCCTCCCAGGGCGCCTCCACGCTGACCCAGCAGTACGTGAAGAACGTCAACGTGGAGAAGGCCGGCGACGACCAGGCGGCCGTCCTGGAGGCCCAGCGCAAGACCCTGGGCCGCAAGATCCAGGAGCTCAAGGTCGCCATCAAGCTGGAGGAGGACCTGAGCAAGGATCAGATCCTCACCAACTACCTCAACATCACCTTCTACGGCCACCAGGCCTACGGGGTCGAGGCCGCCTCCCAGCGCTACTTCAGCAAGAACAACAAGGACCTCACCGTCGCCGAGGCCGCCACCCTGGCCGGCGTGGTCCAGAACCCGTCGCAGTACGACCCGGTGCGCTACCCCGAGAACACGCTCAAGCGCCGCAACGTCGTGATCGACAAGATGCTGGAGAACAAGCACATCACCGCCGACCAGGCGAAGGAGGCGAAGGCCGCCCCGCTGGGTCTGAAGTACAAGGACCCGCAGAACGGCTGCATCACCGCCCAGGCCGGCATGGGCTTCTTCTGCGACTACGTGCGCCACGTGGTCAAGCAGGACCCGGCCTTCGGCAAGAGCGCCGACGAGCGCAAGAAGCTGTGGAACACCGGCGGCCTGAACATCTACACCACGCTGGACCCGGACAAGCAGGCCGCCGCCCAGAACGCCGTCACCAAGAAGGTCAACGTGACCGACCCGGTGTCGGCCGCTGCGACCATGATGGAGCCGGGCAGCGGCAAGATCCTGGCGATGGCCCAGACCCGCCCGTACGGCCTGGACCCGAACAAGAACCAGACCGTCGTCAACCTCAACGTGGACGCGGCCATGGGCGGCGGCAACGGCTTCCAGACCGGCTCCACCTTCAAGCCGATCCTGGCCGCGGCGGCGCTGGAGTCGGGCATGTCGAACACCCAGGCGTTCCCGTCCGAGAACAAGATCGAGTACCCCCAGATGTCCACCTGCTCGGGCACCTGGAAGAACACCGTCAAGCCCAAGGAGACGGTGAAGAACGAGCAGGACAGCGAGGTCGGGCCGTACCAGCTGAAGGAGGCGATGGCCCGCTCGGTCAACACCTACTTCGTGCAGATGGAGCAGCAGGTCGGCCTCTGCGCGATGAAGCAGATGGCGAACAAGCTGGGCATCACCCAGTCCGCCAAGGGCGACGCCTTCCAGGAGGTGCCCTCGATGGTCCTCGGCACCCTGGAGCTCTCCCCGCTGACCATGGCGAACGTCTACGCGACCTTCGCCGCCCGCGGCAAGTACTGCACCCCGATCGCGATCAACAAGATCACCACGGTCGACGGCAAGGACGTCCCCGTCCCGCAGTCCCAGTGCAGCCAGGCCTTCTCCGAGCAGACCGCCGACTCGCTCAACGCCGTCCTGCTCAACGTCACCGAGAAGGGCACCGCGGCCTCCCTCGGCCTCGACGACGGCCGCAAGATCGCGGGCAAGACCGGTACCACCGACGAGAAGAAGGCCGCCTGGTTCAGCGGCTACACCCCGTCGCTGGCCACCTCGGTCTGGCTCGGCGGCCCGGCCGGCGGCGTCAAGATGAAGAACATCACCATCGGCGGCAAGTACTTCCCCGAGGTCTTCGGCGCCGACGGCCCCGGCCCGATCTGGCAGCTGGCGATGAACCAGGCGCTCAAGGGCACGCCCGTGGAGCCGATCCAGACCGCCAACATCCCGGACCCGCAGCCGGCCACTCCCCCGCCGGGCACCACCCCGCCGGCCACCGACCCGAACGCCCAGCAGCCGCCGGCCGGCAACCCCCCGCCGCCGCAGCAGGGCGGCAACCCGGGCCAGCCCGGCGGGCTGCCCGGCAACCAGGCCGGCGGTCTGCCCGGCGGGCTGCCCGGCGGCTTCCCCGGCGGGTTCACCTTCCCGCCCGGCCCCGGGAACGGGAACGGCGGCCGCCACGGCGGCGGCAACGGGAACGGCTGACCCGCCCTCCCGGCGGGGTGACCCGCGCCGCGGAACATGCCGAAGGGGCGCCCTCCAGTGCGGAGGGCGCCCCTTCGGCGTGCTGCCGGGGCACCAGGGGGCGGGGCCGGGGCCGCCCGGGGTTCGACCCTGGACGGCCCGGGGCGGGCCCTGGTCTGAGCCGCGGCTCAGACCAGGGCGGCCTTCACGGCGGCGGCGACCCGGCTGCCCTCGGCCAGACCGTCGACCTTGGGCTTCACCAGCTTCATGACGGCGCCCATCGCCTGGGGGCCGGTCGCGCCGCTCTCGGCCACGGCGGCCGCCACGATCGCGGCCAGCTCCTCGTCGGAGAGCTGCTTGGGCAGGTAGCCCGCCAGCACCTCGCCCTCGGCCAGCTCCCGGGCCGCCTGCTCCGTCCGGCCGGCGTTCCCGAAGGCCTCGGCCGCCTCCCGGCGCTTCTTCGCCTCGCGGCCGATCACCTTCAGCACGTCGGCGTCGGACAGCTCGCGCTTCTGCTTGCCCGCCACCTCCTCGCTGGTGACGGCGGACAGCGTGAGCCGGATGGTGGACGAGCGCAGTTCGTCCCGTTCCCTGATGGCAGCCGTGAGGTCCTCGTGCAGCTGCTCCTTGAGCGTTGTCATTTCCTCTTCTTATCCTTCGGCTGTGGGTGGGCTCAACCGGTTTCCCGTGGGCATCCACCGGGGTTTCCGCAGTTGAACGAGTATCCCCGACAAGTACAGCCGCCCGTCGCCCGTCGGCGCGCCGCTGCCGCCCCGCTGACGGCTGTGGGCGCGGCGGGGCGGGCGGTAGCCGTCCGACCCGGGAAGCAGCCGGGGAAGCAGCCCGGGAAACGGTCAGGGAAACGGTCCGGCCCGGGAACGGGCGGCGGTCGAGTCCGTGAACAATCGATGCCCCCGGCCGGGAACGGACGACGGGATTCGGCCAAGGTGGCCGATAATGCCCGCACATTCTCGGCCGAAATGCCGAGAACTGCCTGTTCCGGAGCGAAGTTGCCGGTTCCGCAGGGGTACATCGAACACTGCGACCGCTTCGCCGAAAATAGTCCGCGTAGTACACTCGTTCGCGCGTCGCCCGAGCAGCCCGAAGGCGGCGGTCACCTCACCGTCGAATCATCCCCGAATCATCGCCGAAGGCCGCCACGATCAGCCGCGACAAACCGTCACCACGTCCCCGATTCATTATTCCACGGCACTGACACACTGCCGGCCAGGCGCCCTGCAACCCTGACACCTTGCGGCCCGGGCGCCCTGCGGTCCCGGTCGGCGCGGGCGCTCACGCCTGCGCTCCGCCGGACGGCCGACGGCGATCGTTTTTCGGAGTGATTGGCGCCGCAGCACGGCGCACTGATTTCTGACTTTTATTCTGCTCACGACAGCAGGAAGCGCGGGGGAATGGACAACAATCAGCTTCGCTCGATGTTGGTAACCCAACGGAAGATGGTCGGATGGAGCCAGGAGCAATTAGCCGAACACTCCACCGTCAGCGTCCGCACCATTCGTAATCTGGAAACCGGCGCCATCAGGAATCCGCGGCGCAGTTCCGTGGAACTCCTGGTGGGCGCGCTGTTCTCCGCGGCGACCAACCGGGACGACCCCCTGCTCTCCCACGCCGTCCAGGCGGGCGCCCCGGCCGGGCTGCTGCCCGCCCGGCCGGAGCCCGGACCGCCGGTCCGCGTCGCCGAACTCCCGGACAACGCGCGGTGGCAGGGGCTGCGGCCCAAGACGGACGTCACCGTCGGCCGCCAGGCCGACCTGCTGCACGTCGTGACCGCCCTGCGGCCGGGCCGCCCGCTGGTGCTCACCGGACCGGCCGGGGTCGGCAAGACCCGGCTGGCGCTGGACTCCGCCGCCCACCTGCTGGACCGCTTCCGGGACGGCGTCGCGGTCCTGGAGCTCGGCTCGGTCACCCCCGAGGCCGTCGACCCCGCCGCCGCCTCGGCCCAGGCCCAGCGCGCGCTCGACACCCTCCTGCGGGGCGTCGGCCGCGACCCGCGGACCGACCCCGAGCCGCAGCTGCTGCTCGTCGTCGACAACGCCGAGCACGTCATCGACACGGTGGCCCGGCAGGTCAGGGCGCTGCTGGCGCGGCACCCGGCGCTCCACATCATGATCACCTCGCTGCGGGCGCCCGCCGGGGTCCCGGCCGACCTGTGGGAGGTGGCGCCGCTGTCGGTCGACCACCCGGACGGCCCCTACGGCTGCCCGCCCGCCGCCGAACTGTTCTGCCGCCGGGTGCACTCGGTCGTCCCGACGCTCGACCTCGGCGACCAGATGCCGCAGGTGGTCGAGCTCTGCCGACGCCTCGGCGGCCTGGCGCTCGCGATCGAGAACGCCGCCGTCCGGATGCGCTCGGTGCCCCTGCACGTCCTGGTGGACGAGTGCCGGGTGCTCCCGATCCTCGGCCAGGAGGAGGTCGGCGGGCTCTCCCACCACCGCTCGCTGCACCGCAGCCTCGCCTGGGCGTACGGACTCCTCGACGAACGGCAGCGCCGGGCGCTCAGACGGTTCTCCCGGTTCCCCGAGGAGTTCTCCATCGACGACGTCCGGCAGCAGCCGGTCGACGGCGGCCGGGAGCCCTCCCGCAACCTCGACGTGCTGGCCGAGCTGGTCGACTTCTCCGTCGTCCAGGTGAAGCGCGGCCACCAGTACGCGTACCGGGTGCCCCGGATGATGCGCGAGTACGTCAACGCCATCCCGGCCTGAGGGCCGGCCCCGTGCCGCCCGTGCCTGGAGCAGTGCTCCTGGCACGGGCGGCGCGGGCTTTCTGAGCGCGGGTCAGCTCGCCGCGGTCGACCGCCGCCCCCGCCTGGTAGTCCGCCCTCCCGGCCCGTAACCCTTCATCCCGGTTACACCTATCCTGGGCCGCATGACCGACGCAGCCAGCCGCAGCGCCGCCGACGGGCCGCCCGCCACCCCGCCCGGGCTGCTCCTCACCACCCCCGGGGGCGGCCGCTTCCACTTCGACCCCGGCGCCCTCTGCCTGGAACTGCTCACCACCGGCGGCCCCGGCCCGTACGCCCGGTACGAGGTGCTGCACCGGCCCGCCGACCTCGCCGCCTGGCTCCCGCCGTCCCGGCTGCGACTGCCCGCCGACGCCGTACGGATCTCCCCCGCCCAGCTCGCCGCCGCCCGCACCCTGCGCGACGCCCTCTGGCGCCTGGCCGCCGCCCGCGCCCACGGCGGCCGGGGCACGCCCGCGGACCACGCCGTCCTCAACCGGGCCGCCGAGCACCCGCCGCTGGTCCCCCGGATCGCCCCCGACGGCACCGCGGCCGCCCCGCTGCCCGCCGACGGGGCCCAGCTGGTCTCCACCCTCGCCCGGGACGCCATCGCCCTGCTCACCGGCCCGTACGCGGACCGGGTCCGGGAATGCGGCGCCGACAACTGCCAACTGATCTTCGTCGACACCTCGCGGCCGGGCCGGCGCCGCTGGTGCTCCATGGAGCGCTGCGGCAACCGCCACAAGGTCCGCGCGCTACGCGCCCGCCGGGACTCCGAGGAGGCCCCGCCGACCACCGCCCCCACCCCCGACTCCGGGCGTACACAGGCTGATCGACCGTCTGAGAGCATGGGCTGATGCGACCGCTGTACTCCGTTCCCCTCGGCATCGCCGCCACCGGCGCCGCCTGTCTCGCCTACTCCGTCGGGTACGAGGTCCGGGCCTTCCGCCTCCGCCGGATCGAGGTCCCCGTCCTCCCGCGCGGCGCCCGCCCGATCCGGGTCCTCCAGGTGTCCGACATCCACATGGTGAGCGGGCAGGGCAAGAAGCAGCGCTGGCTGAAGAGCCTGGCCGGCCTGCGCCCCGACCTGGTGGTCAACACCGGCGACAACCTCTCCGACCCGCTCGGCGTCCCGGCCACCCTCGACGCGCTCGGACCGCTCATGGAGTTCCCCGGCGTCTACGTCTTCGGCTCCAACGACTACTACGGCCCGGCCCGCAAGAACCCGGCCCGCTACCTCCAGGCCATGCGCAGCGGCGCCCACGGCATGAACAACCCCGACGGCACCGCCCGCCGCGGCATCACCGGCGCCGTCCACAACCCCTGGGAGAAGCTCCGCGACGGCTTCGACGCGGCCGGCTGGCTCGACCTCACCAACACCCGCGGCCGGCTCACCGTGAACGGGCTCGACCTGGAGTTCACCGGCCTCGACGACCCGCACATCCGGCGCGACCGCTACAGCGAGGTCGCCGGCGGCCCGTCCCCCGACGCCGACCTCTCCCTCGCCGTCGTCCACGCGCCCTACCTGCGCGTCCTCGACGCCTTCACCGCCGACCGCTACCCGCTGATCCTGGCCGGCCACACCCACGGCGGCCAGCTCTGCATCCCCTTCTACGGCGCCCTGGTCACCAACTGCGACATCGACACCCGCCGGGTCAAGGGCCTCTCCACCCACACCGCCGGCGGCCACCGCTCCCACCTCCACGTCTCGGCCGGCTGCGGCACCAACCGCTACACCCCCGTCCGCTTCGCCTGCCCCCCCGAGGCCACCCTCCTCACCCTCGTCCCGGCAGCCCGCTGACCCCCACCGGACGCCCGCTCGAAACCGGATTTCGTGTCTCGGCGAGCGTCCGGTAGAGTTCTACTCGTCGCGAAGGAGACGGAGCGACAAACCGCAAGACCGGGGTGTGGCGCAGCTTGGTAGCGCGCTTCGTTCGGGACGAAGAGGCCGTGGGTTCAAATCCCGCCACCCCGACCCAGTACAGAGGGCCTGCCGGAGAAATCCGGCAGGCCCTCTGTCGTTGTATGCGACCGGCCGGGTGACCACTCCTCAGCCGGGTCCGACGCCCGGGTGCCGTCCGCGGCCTCCACCGGCCGACCGCAGGCAGGCCCCACCGCGCGCCCGGCGCCCCGCCCCGGCCGCCGGGCGAGCCGCGCTGCGGGCAAGGCCAACTCCCCGTACGGACAGTGCCGGTGCGTCCGGGGCTCCGCGGCCGCGCCGCCGTCGCCGGGCCCGGGCCGTCAGAGGGCGGTGGGGAGTTCGGTGCGGGAGGTGATGTTGAGCTTGGGGTAGGCCTTGTAGAGGTGGTGGGCGACGGTGCGGGGGCTGAGGAAGAGCTGGGCGGCGATGTCGCGGTTGGTGAGGCCCTGGGCGGCGAGGCGGGCGATCTGGAGTTCCTGGGGGGTGAGGGGGGACTGGGGGGTGCCGGTGGGGGTGGCCGGGGTGGGGGCCGGGGTGCCGGTGGCGGAGAGTTCGGTGCGGGCGCGGGCGGCCCAGGGGTGGGCGGCGAGGCGGTCGAAGGTCTCCAGGGCGGCGCGCAGGTGGGGGCGGGCGTCGGTGCGGCGGCGGGTGCGGCGGAGCCATTCGCCGTAGAGGAGGGCGGTGCGGGCCTGTTCGAAGGGGCGGTGGGCCGTTTCGTGCCGGGAGAGGGCGGCGCGGTAGGTGGTCTCGGCGAGTTCGTCGGGGCCGAGCAGGGCCTGGCAGCGCAGCCGGAGGGCGTCGGCCCAGGGGCGGTCGGCGGCGGCCGTCCAGCGGGCGAAGCGTTCGTAGGCTTCGGCGGCGCGTTCGGGGGTGCCGAGGCGGACGGCGGCCTCGACGAGGTCGGGGACGGCCCGGGTGGCGCTGACGTGGTGGCGGTGCGGGCCGGTGGTGAGGGTGTGCAGCCGGTCGGCGGCTTCGCCGGCGCGGCCCTGGCCGAGGTCGCGCAGGGCGAGTGCCCACTGGGCCCAGGCCTGGCCGGCGGCGGGGGCGGCGGTCTGCGGGCCGGTGGTGGAGAGGGCGGTGGCGGCGAGTTCGGCGCAGTGGTCGGTGCGGCCGTCGAGCGCGGCCAGGTGGGCGAGCAGCGCGGTGAGTTGGCTGACCCACTGGTGCTGGCCGGTGTCCCGGGCGAGGCCGAGGCCTTCGGTGGCGGTGAGTTCGGCGTCGCGGTGGCGGCCGTGGAAGAGTTCGGCCTCGGCGAGGAAGAACTGCAGGGTGGGCATCACGCCGACGGTGCCCTTGGCGCGGGCCTCGGCGACCAGTTCGGCGGCGAGTTCGGCGGTCTCCTCGTCGCGTCCGAGGACCAGGGTGGCGCCGCACAACTGGACGAGGTCGACCGGGCTCTCGGCCCCGGCCCGGCGGGCGGCCTCGGCGGCCTCCCGGACGGGCGGCAGCGGGCCGGCGGGCCGGCCGAGCGCGGGCAGGACCGCCGCGGGCAGGTGGCGGGCGAGCGGGGCGAGGGGGTCGTCGGCGGCGAGCGGCAGGACCGCCAGGCGGTCCAGGACGGCGGCCACCGGCTCCTCCCCCGCGTACCAGGCGGCATGGAAGGCCTGGAGCAGCATCCGGGCGGCGTACGGCGGGTCGATGTCGGTGCCGGCGGCGTCGAGCAGCAGCCGGTGGGCGGTCGGGTAGGAGCCGCGCCAGAAGTGGGCGGTGGCCCGGACCTGGTCGAGCAGGGCGTGCGCCAGGACGTTGTCGGTACGGCCGGAGGCTTCGTCGGCGAGCGCCTCGGCCCGTACCAACTCGCCTTCCTCGGTGGCGGCTTCGGCGGCCAGGACGAGCCGGCGGGTGGCGCCGTCGCGGTCCGGGGTGAGGCGGGCGGCGCGCTCGTACGCGGCGGCGCCGCCGTGGCCGCCGCGGCGGCCGGCGCGGACGGCGGTGCGCTCCAGCGCGTCGGCGAGGCCGGCGTCGGGGGCGGTGGCGGCGAGGGCGAGGTGCCAGGTGCGGCGGTCGCCGTCCGGCAGCGCGCCGGCGACGGCCCGGTGGACCGCCGTCTTCTGGTGGTGCGGCGCCCGTTGGAGGATCGCGGAGCGCAGCAGCGGGTGCCGGAAGGCGATCCGGCGGTCGGCCGTGACCGTCACCAGGCCGGACGCCTCGGCGGGCGCGAGGTGTTCGGCGGTGACGCCGAGGGCGGCCGCGGCGGGCAGGACGACGTCCAGTGCCCCGCCCTCCTCGGTGGCGGCGACCAGCAGCAGTGTCTGGGTGGCCGCGGGCAGGCCGGTGACCTGGCCGTGGAAGGCGATCAGCAGCCGGCTGGTGAGCGGCAGGCCGCCCGGTGCCGGCGGCTGCGGCCCGGCGGCGACCGGGAGTTCGGTGAGCGCGAGCGGGTTGCCGGCCGCCTCGGCGAGCAGCCGGTCGCGGACGGTGGACGGCAGGTCGGGGCCGACCCGCCGGGCCAGCAGCCGGGTGGCGTCGGCCTCGGGCAGGCCGGTCACCTGCCGTTCGGGCAGGCCCAGCGGGCGTTCCGCCGGGCTGCCGTCGGCCCCGGACGGGCCGCCGGTGCGGGCGGCGAGCAGCAGGGCGACCCCCTCGGCCTGGAGCCTCCGGGCGGCCAGCAGCAGGGCATCCAGGGAGGCCCGGTCCAGCCACTGCACGTCGTCGATGACGCACAACAGCGGCCGGTCGGCGGCGAGTTCGGCGAGCAGGCCGAGCGTGGCGAGCCCGACCAGCAGCCGGTCGGCGCCCGCCCCACCGCCGCCCGCCCCACCGCCGTCGCCCGTCCGCTCGTCGTCGGAGAGCCCGAACGCCGCCTCCAGCGCCCGCCGTTGCGGGCCCGGCAGGACGTCCAGCCGGTCCAGGCCGGGCGCGAGCAACAGGCTCAGCCCGGCGTACGGCAGCTCGGCCTCGTACTCGACGCCGGCCGCCCGGACGACCCGGAACGCCTCCCCCGCCCGCGCGACGGCGTCGTCCAGCAGCGCGGTCTTGCCGATGCCGGCCTCGCCCCGGAGCAGCAGCACTCCGCTGCGTCCGGCCCGCGCCCCGTCCAACAGCCCGTCCACGGCGGCCTGTTCGCCTTCCCTCCCGTACAGCATGCCCCGACCCTACCCAGCAGGGCCGCGCACCACTGCCGACCACGGCACCGGTACACCTCCGCAGAGGCTACGTACCCCCATACCCATACGTGACGGATTCGCCGTCGGCCGCCCGTCCCTACCGTGGTGAGCACCGGGAACGACCCGGCCAACCACCCACCGGAACACGGGAGATGACGATGACCGAGATCACCACCGCCGCCCTCCAGCAGCTCGCCGAGCGCTACCTCGCGGTGTGGAACGAGACCGACCCGGCGGCCCGCCGCAAGCTGGTCGACGAGGTGTGGGCCGAGGACGGCCGCTACACCGACCCGCTGGCCGCCGTCACCGGCCGGGACGCGATCGACGCGCTGATCGGCGCCGCCCAGGCCCAGTTCCCGGGGCTGGAGTTCACCCTCGGCCCGGTCGACGCGCACCACGACGTCGCCCGCTTCACCTGGAACCTGGGCCCGACCGGCGCGGAGCCGGTGGTGATCGGCTTCGACGTGCTGGCGGCCACCCCGGACGGCCGGATCGGCGCAGTGTACGGCTTCCTCGACCGCGTGCCGGGCGCCTGACCCCCTCAGACCGCCACTCCGGCCGAGGGGCGGGACGCTCCCCACCGCGCCCGCCCCTCGGCACCGGCCGCCGACCCGCTTGAGTCGCCAACCCCCTTGAGAAGAGCCCGAGATGAGCACCTCACTGAACACCCGGCGGCCCACCGAGGCCGAGACAGGGGCAACGGCGCCGACGGCCCCCAAGGGGCTGCTGCCGGTCGTCCTGACCGCCACCTTCATGACCGCCCTCGACATCTTCGTCGTCAACGTCGCCCTCCCCTCCCTCCAGGGCGACCTCGGCGCCGGCCCGGCCGCCGTCCAGTGGGTGATGGCCGGCTTCAGCCTGGCCCTCGCGGCCGGCCTGGTCACCGCCGGCCGCCTCGGCGACCGGTACGGCCGCCGCCGGGTGTTCGGGCTCGGCCTGGCCCTCTTCACCCTCGCCTCCGCCGCCTGCGGCCTCGCCCCGACGGCGGCCGCGCTGGTCGGCGCCCGGGTGGCGCAGGGCCTGTCGGCGGCGCTGATGGGTCCGCAGGTGCTGGCGATCCTGCGGACCGCGTTCAGCGGCGCCGCCCAGGCTCGGGCCTTCGCCCGGTACGGGCTGACCATGGGCGTCGGCGCGGTGTTCGGCCAGCTGATCGGGGGGCTGCTGATCCGCGCGGACCTCTTCGGCCTCGGCTGGCGCAGCTGCTTCCTGATCAACCTGCCGATCGGACTGGCCGCCCTCCCGCTGGTCCGCCGCAGCCTGCCGGAGTCCCGCGCCCCGCAGCGGCCCGGCCTGGACCCGGTGGGCGTGCTGCTGGTCACCACCGCGCTGACCGGCCTGGTGCTGCCGCTGATCCAGGGCCCGCAGCTGCACTGGCCGCTGTGGGCCGGGCTCTGCCTGGGCGGCTCGCTCGCCCTGCTGGCCGTCTTCGCCGTGCACCAGCACCGCGCCACCACCGCCACCACCGCCGCCGCCACGGCCACCACCGCAACCACCCCGCTGGTCGACACCCGGCTCTTCCGCGACCGCGCCTTCAGCGCCGGCCTGCTCGCCCAACTCGCCTTCTGGCTGGGCCAGGGCTCCTTCTTCCTGGTGCTCGCCCTGCACCTCCAGTTCGGCCGCGGCCTGGACGCGCTGGGCGCCGGACTGGTCTTCACCGCGATCGGCCTGGGCTACCTGATCACCTCCAACACCACCCACCGCGTCACCGCCCGCCTCGGCGAGCGCCGCACCATCGCCCTCGGCGGGCTGCTGATGGCCCTCGGGCTGGGCCTGCTGGCCCTCACCGCGAACAGCCCGGGCGTCCGGTGGCTGGCGCCCGGGCTGTTCGTGGACGGCCTCGGCATGGGCCTGGTGATCGCCCCGGTGACCTCGGTGGTCCTGGCCGGCGTCGAGCCGCGGCTGGCCGGCTCCGCGGCCGGGGTGGTGTCCACCGTGCAGCAGGTCGGCGGGGCGCTCGGGATCGCGCTGATCGGCCTGGTCTACTACGGCGCCGGCGACCCGGCCGCCGCCTTCGGCCGCAGCGTCCTGGCCCTGGGGGTGCTGGAGCTGGTGCTCGTGGGCCTGGTCCGGTTCCTGCCGCGCGGAGCACACGGGGCCCCCGGAGCGGCCGAAGCACACCGAGCGCACGAAGCGCCGCGCGAGGGCTGACCCCGGCATGGCCCCGGACACCCGCCCCGGCCCCACGGAACCCGGGCCCCGGGCCGGGCGTTCGTGGACGCCCCGGCCGCCGCGCACGGCAACACCTGCACCGGCATCCTGCCGGCACCCCGCCGCCACCCCGGCGGCACGGGGCGGGTGGGCCGAAGCCCACCCGCCCGTTCCCTTCCCTCCCCCCGATCGGGTTGGATGGTCGGATGAGCGAGGAGAAGAGCGCCGTACCGGCGTGGGAGCAGCGGTTCAGGGCGGCCCGGGTGTCGCTGCCCGACTGGGCCGAGGACGCCCCCGACCGGTCGCTGTACGTGTCCAACGCGACCGGCACCTACGAGGTCTACGCCTGGGACCGCACCACCGGCGCCCACCGTCGGGTCACCGACCGTCCGAACGGCACCACCGACGCCGAGCTGTCCCCCGACGGCGACTGGGTCTGGTGGTTCGACGACCACGACGGCGACGAGTTCGGCGTCTGGCGCCGCCAGCCGTTCGCGGGCGGCCCCGACGAGGAGGCCGTGCCCGGCCTCGCCGCCTCCTACTCGGCCGGCCTGGCCCTGGGCCGCGACGGCACCGTGGTGGTCGGCCGCTCGACCGACGAGGACGGCACCACCCTGCACCTGCGCCGCCCCGGCGCCGCCGTGCCGGTCGAGGTCTACCGGCACGAGGAGTACGGCGGCATCGGCGACCTCAGCCACGACAGCACCCTGCTCGCCATCGACCACACCGAGCACGGCGACGCGATGCACTCCGCGATCCGGGTCGTGCGCATCACCGCCGACGGCGGCGTCGAGACCGTCGCCGAGCTGGACGAGGTCACCGGCCGGGACGAGCCGCGCGGCGTCGCCTGCCTGGGCTTCGCCCCGGTCGAGGGCGACACCCGCCTGCTGGTCGCCCACCAGCGCACCGGCCGCTGGGAGCCGATGATCTGGGACGTCGCCACCGGCGCCGAGACCGCCCTCCCGCTGCGCGACGAGCAGGGCCGCGAGCTGCCCGGCGACGTCTCCGCGCAGTGGCGCCCCGGCGCCGAGGCGCTGCTGGTGGAGCACGAGTACGAGGCGCGCAGCGAGCTGTTCTCGTACGCGCTCGCCGACGGCCGGCTGACCCGCCTGGAGACCCCGCGCGGCACCGTCAGCGGCGCCACCGCCCGTCCGGACGGCACCGTCGAGTACCTGTGGTCCTCCGCCGCCGAGCCCTCCGCCGTCCGCTCCACCGCCGGGACGGTCGTGCTGCGGGCGCCCGGCGCGGTGCCGCCCGGTTCGGTGCCGGTCGAGGACGTCTGGGTGGACGGGCCCGGCGGGCGGGTGCACGCCCTGGTGCAGCGGCCGGCGACGCCCGCGCAGGGCCCGTACCCGACCGTGTTCGAGATCCACGGCGGCCCGACGCACCACGACAGCGACTCCTTCGCCGCCGGTCCGGCCGCCTGGCTGGACCACGGCTTCGCGGTGGTCCGGGTCAACTACCGCGGCTCGACCGGCTACGGCCAGGCCTGGACGGACGCGCTGCACGAGCGGGTCGGCCTGATCGAGCTGGAGGACATCGCGGCGGTCCGCGCCTGGGCCGTCGACAGCGGCCTCGCCGACCCGGCCCGGCTGGTCCTCACCGGCGGCAGCTGGGGCGGCTACCTGACCCTGCTCGGCCTCGGCGTCCAGCCCGACGACTGGGCCCTCGGCCTCGCCGCCGTCCCGGTCGCGGACTACCACACCGCGTACGCCGACGAGATGGAGGCGCTCAAGTCGCTGGACCGCACGCTCTTCGGCGGCACCCCGGAGGAGGTCCCGGAGCGCTTCACCGCCTCCTCGCCGCTGACCTACGTCGAGCGGGTGCGGGTGCCGGTCTACATCAGCGCCGGGGTCAACGACCCGCGCTGCCCGATCCGGCAGATCGACAACTACGTCGAGCGGCTGGAGCGGCTCGGCAAGCCGCACGAGGTGTACCGCTTCGACGCCGGGCACGGCTCGCTGGTGGTGGAGGAGCGGATCAAGCAGCTGCGACTGGAGATCGACTTCGTGCGGCGGCACCTGGGCACGGCCGGGCGTGACGGAGACGGAGGGGCTGCGTGAGACGCCTGCTGATGCTCGCGGGGGTAGCGGTCGCCGGGGCCCTGGTGCTCACCGGCTGCTCGGGCTCACAGCGGAACACCGCGTCCTGCCCGCCCCCGACCGGCCCGCCGGTACCGAGCTCCTCGGCCGGCGCGCCCGCGCCGGCCGTGCCCGCGTCACCGACCGCCGGCGCGACGCCGCCCGCCGGCGCCACACCGCCTGCCGCACCGCCCGCCGTGCCGCACACCGGCACCGCGACCAAGGCGGGCGCGGCGGGTCCGGGGGCGGCCGTCGCGCGGGCGGTGTACACGCCGCCCGCGGACGGGGGCGACCCGGTCCAGCTCGCCAAGGGGGGCGGCAAGAGCGGCTCGTCCGGTTCGAAGGGGTCGGGGTCCAAGGGCTCCAAGACCGGTCGCAGCGTGCACCACCACATCGACCACTACGACTCCGACGACCACAACGGCAGCGGCGGCAACGGCAACGGCCACTGCCACAGCGACCCGACGCCGCTGCCCACCGGCTCGTCGACCCCGACCCAGCCGCTGCTCCCCCCGCAGACGCCGACGCCGACGACGCCCCCGCCGGCGGTCAAGCCGACACCGGCACCGGCCCTGCCGACCAAGCGCTGAGCCGGGGCGGCCGAGCGCCGAGCCGGGGCGGCCGAGCGCCGAACCGGCGTCGGCGTCAAGGCGCCGCCGGTCAGTCCAGGACCGGGTCCAGCCCGAGGGCCCGGTCCTGCTCCGCCTCCGCCTCCCGGCGCACCAGGCGGTACCACATGAAGACCACGAACCCGCCGAAGACGAACCACTCCAGGGTGTAGCCCAGGTTCTGGAACGCGCGCAGGGTGAGCCCGTCGCCGCCCTGCGGCTGCACGGTCGGTACGGAGACCAGCCCGGCGGGCGCGTCGTCGGCGGCCACCCAGCCGTCGTACCAGCCGTCGTACTCCAGCACGTTCAGCAGCGAGGCCCGGTTGATCATGCCGAGCTGCCCGGCGGGCAGACCGCCCGCCACCGCGCCGTTGCTGCCCACCGACTCGTTGGCCTGGAGGCGCCCGGTCACCGTCACCTCTCCGCCCGGCGGCGGCCCGGCGACGGCCGGGTCCCCGGCCGACCAGCCGCGCACCACGGCGACGGCGTGTCCGTCGGCGGTGCGCAGCGGGGTGAGCACGTAGTAGCCCTGCTTGCCGTCCACCACGCGGTTGGGGACGAGCAGTTGGTGCTCGCCGTCGTAGCTGCCGGTCACCGTGACGGTCCTGCCGACGGTTTCCGTGCTCACCTGCGGGGTCGCCTGGTTGAGCAGCGCGTCGATCGGCCGGGCGTCACCCGAAGCGGTGACCGCCTGCTTGGCCTCCTGGTGCGTGGACACCCGGTCCTCGAAGCGGCCGAGCTGCCAGGAACCCAGCCACAGGCAGACCGCCACGGCCGCCACGGCCACGACGGTGCCGCCGAGCCAGCGCGGAGTCAGGAGGAACCGGTACACACCCCCACGGTATCCACTCCTCACACCCGCCCCGTCCCCCGGGCCCCGAACACGGCCGCCTCCGGGCGGTCGCCCCGGCCCCTCCTCTACATCGGCGGCCACGCTCAGGCCGTCGTCACCGAGCCGTCACCGAGCCGTCGGCGAGCCCGACGGCTGCGGTGCCGGGCCGCCCAGCCCCTGGACGCCGCCGCGGTAGACGGTGCCGCTGCACGCCACCGGCAGGGTCGCCGTGGCGGCCGCCGGGCTGCCGGGGGCGGGGGTGTGGGCGATGGTCACGGCGGGCGGCGCGGTGGTCGGGTTGCCGGTCGGCGTCGCGGTCGGGCTGGGGGCCGTGGTGGGGCCCGCCGACGGGGACGAGGAGGCCGGCGGGTTGGCGCTGACCTCACTGGTGGGGACGGAGGCCGGGGCGCCGGACTCGGCGGCGGGGACGTCCGAGCGCAGGGCCACCTGGTTGACGCTGTTCGACGGGGTGCTCAGGGTGCCCGAGCCGGTACAGGTCTGGTCGGGGACCCAGGCGAACGGCACCCGGTACCCGGCCCGCGGCGCGAGCACCGGCGGCTCCCCGTCCATCGCGGGCAGGCCGGCGGCCGGGTCGCCCGGGGCGTGGTCGGCGGTGCGGATGCGGCCGCGGTCGCCGCCGCTGACGGCGGTGACCGCCACCGAGCCCGGCCCGCCGAGCCGACAGCTGCGCCCGGACACGTTGTAGACGGTGAACGAGCCGTAGATCCGCCCGTCGCCGTCGGCCGTGCCGACCTGGGCGAGGCCCTCACCGAGGTCCGTCCGGGTGCAGAGCGGGACGATGCCGCCGTCACCGGCGCCGGAGGTCCCGCTGGGCGCGACGCCGCCGTCGGTGCTCGCCTGCCCGCCGCCGGGGCTGTGCGGGGCCGAGGCCGTACCGGGCGGCGGGGTGGTGTCGCCGGGGCCGCTCGGGTTCGCGTGCGAGGCCGCCCCGGTGCCGCCGGTCGTCCCGGCGGTGCCGCTGGGCGAGGTGGCGGCCGGGCTCTTGGCGTCGGCCGAGCCGGGGCCGCCGGAGAGCCCGAGGTGCTCCCCCTCGTGCAGGACGGGCAGGCCGATCGCGACGACGAAGGCGAGCGCGGCCGCCCCGGTCCAGGCACCGCGCCGGGCGGCCCGGCGGCGGGGCACCGCCCGCCGGATCCGCGGCAGCCCGCCGGCCGCGGGCTGGATGCCGGAGACGGCGCCGTGCAGCAGCTCGCGCACCGCCCGTTCCTCGGTGGACAGGGACAGCAGCTCCTCCGGGGCCTCGGCCCCGGGCCTGCTCGCTCTGGAAGCGCCGAGCCCGATCGCCCCGGGCTCGTTCGCCCCGGTCGCCCCGGGTCCGTTCACCTCAGGCCCGCCCGCCTCCGGAGTGCCGTCCGCCGGCCGCCGTCGGTCGCCGTCCGCCTCAGCCATGTCCGGCCGCCATCTGGACGCGCAGGGCGGCGAGCCCGCGCGAGCCGTAGGCCTTCACCGAGCCGAGCGAGATGCCCAGGGTCTCGGCGACCTGCGCCTCCGTCATGTCCACGAAGTAACGCAGCACCAGAACCTCCCGCTGACGGCGTTGCAGACCACGCAGCGCGGCCTTCAACTGGTCGCGCTCCAGGGCATCGTAAGCACCTTCTTCTGCACTGGCCATGTCAGGCATGGGCTTCGGCAGCAGTCGCAGCCCGAGGATGCGGCGGCGCAGCGTGGAGCGGGACAGGTTGACGACCGTCTGCCGCAGGTACGCCAGGGTCTTCTCGGGCTCGCGCACCCGGCGCCGGGCGGCGTGCACCCGGATGAACGCCTCCTGGACGACGTCCTCGCAGGTCGAGAGGTCGTCGAGGAGCAGCGCGGCGAGCCGCAGCAGCGAGCGGTAGTGCGCCTGGTAGGTCGCGGTGAGCAGGTCCTCGCTGGTACCCGCGTCGGTACCGGCACCGGAGTCCGCCGCACCGGGTGCGGCCGCCGTCATCTGGTCTTCTTCCGGCCTACTCGCAGGCCTCGGGGCGCGCGAGGGGAAGGACACCGCGGCTCTTGCCGGGATGCCCGCCCTTGCCCCCACCATCACGTTCGCCACGCACGTTGGACACTCGATCCCCTGTCATGGTTGCCCAGCCCGGGGCCCATTCTTCCGCATCGGCTGAAGAGGCCTCCAGGGGATTCCCACGGGATTCCGGACAGATTGTGTCGAGGAGCGAACACAGGTATGGACACAGGTGTGGACACAAGCGGGCACATCGGAACCCGTGAGGGCCCGTCACTCTCTAATCCGTCGGCGTTCCCGCCGTCAGCTCCGCCGCCACCAGCTCGGCCAGCTGCACCAGGTTGAGCGCCGCGCCCTTGCGCAGGTTGTCCCCGCAGAGGAAGAGGTCCAGCGCCTCCGGCTCGTCCAGCGCCCGCCGGACCCGCCCGACCCAGACCGGGTCCGTCCCGACCACGTCGTTCGGCGTCGGGAACTCGCCCGCCGCCGGGTCGTCGTAGAGGACCACGCCGGGCGCGTCCCGCAGGATCTCCTGCGCGTGCTCCTGGGTGACCTCGCGTTCGAACCGCGCGTGCACGGCCAGCGCGTGGGTGCGGACGACGGGGATGTGGACGCAGGTCGCCGAGACCTTCAGGGCGGGCAGGCCGAGGACCTTGCGGGACTCGTCGCGGATGCCCATCTCCTCGGCGGACCAGCCGCCCTCGCGCAGCCCGCCGGTCCAGGGCACGGCGTTGAGCGCGAGCGGGGCGGCGAACGGCCCCTGATCGGCGATCAGCGCGCGCAGGTCGCCGGTCTGCCGGCCGACCGCGGTGCCCGCCACCAGCCCGGTCTGCGCGCGCAGCGCCGCCTCGCCGTCGCGGCCCTCGCCGCCGGCGGCCTGGTAGGAGGCGACCACGAGCTGCGCCAGCCCGTACTCGGCGTGCAGCGCGCCGACCGCGGCGATCATCGCGAGCGTGGTGCCGGCCGGACTGGCGACGATGCCGCGCGGGCGGATCCGCAGCGCGGCCGCGTTGACCTCCGGGACGACCAGCGGCACGTCCTCGGCGGTGCGGAAGGCGGCCGAGTCGTCGACCACCACGACGCCCTTGGCCGCCGCGATCGGCGCCCACTGGGCGGAGACCTGGTCGGGGACGGCGAAGACCGCGACGTCGATCCCCGCGAAGGCCTCCTCGGTCAGCGGGACGACCCCGACGGTCTCCCCGCGCACCAGCGCCGTACGGCCGGCCGAGCGCGGGGAGGCGACGAGTCGGACCTCGCCCCAGACGTCCTGGCGGAGGGAGAGCAGCCCGAGCAGCACCTCGCCGACCGCGCCGGTGGCGCCGACGACGGCGAGGTTGGGACGCCGGGTCATCGCCCGGCGTCCCGGCCCGGTGCCCGGGTCATCGCCCGGTGCTCCCGCTCCGTTCCCGGGTCATCGCCCGGTGCCGCCGTAGACGACGGCCTCGTCGCTCTCGCTGTCCAGGCCGAAGGCGCTGTGCACGGCACGGACGGCCTCCGGCACGTCGTCGGCGCGGGTGACCACCGAGATGCGGATCTCCGAGGTGGAGATCAGCTCGATGTTGACGCCCGCGGCGGACAGCGCCTCGAAGAAGGTCGCCGTGACGCCCGGGTTGGAGCGCATGCCGGCGCCGACCAGCGAGATCTTGCCGATCGCGTCGTCGTAGCGGAGCGACTCGTAGCCGATGCCCTGCTTGACCCGGCCCAGCGCGTCGATGGCCTTCTGGCCCTCGGTCTTGGGCAGGGTGAAGGAGATGTCGGTCAGGCCGGTCGACGCGGCGGAGACGTTCTGCACCACCATGTCGATGTTGACCTCGGCGTCGGCGATGGCGCGGAAGATGCGCGCCGCCTCGCCCGGCTTGTCGGGCACGCCGACGACGGTGACCTTGGCCTCGGAGGTGTCGTGGGCGACTCCGGAGATGATGGCCTGCTCCATCTCGCCCCCTTCGGGCTTGTTCGGGTTGTCGTTGCTGACGATCGTCCCGGGAAGACCCGAGAAGGACGAGCGTACGTGAATCGGGATGTTGTAGCGACGGGCGTACTCGACACACCGATCGAGCAGCACCTTGGAACCCGACGAGGCCAGCTCCAGCATGTCCTCGTAGGCGATCCAGTCGATCTTGCGGGCCTTCTTCACCACGCGCGGGTCGGCGGTGAACACGCCGTCCACGTCGGTGTAGATCTCGCAGACCTCGGCCTTCAGCGCGGCGGCGAGCGCCACGGCGGTGGTGTCCGAGCCGCCCCGGCCCAGCGTGGTGATGTCCTTGCTGGTCTGGGAGACGCCCTGGAAGCCGGCCACGATCGCGATGTTGCCCTGGTCCAGGGCGGTGCGGATGCGACCGGGCGTCACGTCGATGATGCGCGCCTTGTTGTGCACGGAGTCGGTGATGACACCGGCCTGGCTGCCCGTGAAGGACTGCGCCTCGTGCCCCAGGGATTTGATCGCCATGGCGAGCAGCGCCATGGAGATGCGCTCTCCAGCGGTCAGCAGCATGTCGAACTCACGGCCGGCAGGCAGCGGTGACACCTGCTCCGCGAGTTCGATGAGCTCGTCCGTCGTGTCGCCCATCGCGGACACCACGACGACGACCTCATGGCCGGCCTTCTTGGCGTCAACGATTCGGCGGGCCACGCGCTTGATGCCTTCGGCATCCGCAACGGATGAGCCGCCGTACTTCTGCACGACAAGGCCCACGTGCGCTCCTCGACTCGAAGTCTTTTCCGGGGGCTACGGGCCCCCGTACCCCCCGGGGGAGAGGGGGGTGCGGTCGTCGTCAGTCTACCGAGCAGGGGTGCTCCGACCGGCGCTTTCCATATCGTGAGACGGTAGTTTCAGCACGTGAGCGGCCGTACGGGCGGCTCCGCCGTCAGGTCTGCGGGCGATTCGGTACCGCTCCGAAGAATCGCCCGACCGGGGGACGGCGATCCGGCCGGATTTCTTTTCCGGCCGGGGCGCTGAGGCATTCGTCACAATCCGAGGGCGCATTCGATCAGCCCGCGATCCGTGCCGGGATCCGTGCCACGTTGTGCCCGCGATCCGTGCCGGTATCCGTGCCGCGTTGTGCCCGCGATCCGCCGGATTCCCACCGGATTTCCGTCCGGGAAACTACCGCCCGAGGCCGAGCTCGGCCGCCATCAGGTCGCCCGCCTGCTGCTCCAGCTGCTCGTCGGTGAGCCCGTCGTCGTCGGTGTCCGCGCCGTCCGGCGCCGCGCCGATCGGGCTGTCCAGCCGGACGTGGGCGATCAGCGACTGCAGGGCCCGCAGCACCGCCGTGCAGGTCGTGCCCCAGTTGGAGAGGTACGAGAACTGCCACCACCACAGCGCCTCGCTGACCCGGCCCTCGCGGTAGTGGGTCAGGCCGTGCTGGAGCTCGCTGACCACGCCGGCCAGGTCGTCCGAGATCCGGAAGGCGTTGGGCTTCTCCGGCGGACCGTACGGGTCGAAGACCTCGTGGTAGACGTCGATCGGCGCGAGCAGCTCGGCGAGGCGCTCGCGCAGCTGCTCGCCGTCCGGCTCGGGGCCGGTGTCCGGCTCGAACCGGTCCTCCGGGACGACGTCCTCGATCGCGCCCAGCCGGCCGCCGGCCAGCAGCAGCTGCGAGACCTCCAGGAGCAGCAGCGAGACCGCGCTGCCGGGCTCGTCGCCCTTGGCGACCTCGGTGACGGCGAGCACGAAGCTCTCCACCGAGTCGGCGATCTGCACGGCGAAGTCGTCCGGCTCCGAGCCGTGGCCGTGGACGTGCGGGGCGTGCGCCCCCGGTTCCCCGTGGGACTGCTGGTGGGGGGTGTGGGGCTGCTGGTTGATCGTCCGGTCAGACATCGAGCAGTCGTCTCCCTTCGAAGGCGCGGCCGAGGGTGACCTCGTCCGCGTACTCCAGATCCCCGCCGACGGGCAGGCCGCTCGCCAGACGGGTCACCTTCAGGCCCATCGGCTTGCAGAGCCGGGCCAGGTAGGTGGCGGTCGCCTCCCCCTCCAGGTTGGGGTCGGTGGCCAGGATCAGCTCGGTGACCGTGCCGTCCGCGAGGCGCGACAGCAGCTCGCGGATCCGCAGGTCGTCCGGGCCGACGCCCTCGATGGGGCTGATCGCGCCGCCCAGCACGTGGTAGCGGCCGCGGAACTCACGGGTGCGCTCGATGGCGACGACGTCCTTCGGCTCCTCGACCACGCAGATGACGGCGAGGTCGCGGCGCGGGTCCAGGCAGACCCGGCACCGCTCGGCCTCCGCGACGTTGCCGCAGACCGCGCAGAAGCGGACCTTGTCCTTGACCTCCAGCAGCGCGTGCGCCAGCCGGCGCACGTCCGTCGGGTCGGACTGCAGCACGTGGAAGGCGATCCGCTGCGCGCTCTTGGGCCCGACGCCGGGCAGCCTGCCCAGTTCGTCGATCAGGTCCTGAACCACGCCCTCGTACAACGTCGCGCCTTCCCTCGGATGGTCGGTGTGCCGGACGGCCGGTGGAGCCGGGTGGCCGGTGGTGCCGGACGGCCGGTGGTGCTCCGGTGCCATCATCCAACGAATCGGGCGTCGGACACAGCGCCCGACGCCCGACTCCCACATAAATCACATGGGTCTGTCGTCTGAACTTCAGACCTTCTGGCCTTGGAAGCCGCCGTTGGACGACGTCAGAACGGCAGGCCGGGGATGCCGCCGCCGCCCAGGCCCTGGGTCAGCGGGCCCATGCGCTCGGCCTGCAGCTTCTGCGCGGTCTGGTTGGCGTCCCGGACGGCCGCCAGGACCAGGTCGGCCAGGGTCTCGGTGTCGTCCGGGTCCACGGCGGCCGGGGAGATGCTCAGCGCCACCAGCTCACCGGCACCGGTCACCGTCGCCTCGACCAGGCCGCCGCCCGCCGAACCGCTCACCTTCGCCTCGGCCAGCTCCTGCTGGGCGTTCGCGAGATCCTGCTGCATCTTCTGCGCCTGCTTCAGCAGCTGCTGCATGTTGGGCTGGCCACCACCGGGGAACACGGCTGTCTCCTTGCTGTCACGGCTGTCGTACGGCGCTTCGTCCGTCACCGCCGAGCCTACGTGCTGCCCGCCGGTCCGGGCCCCGGATCGGGCCCGGATCAGGGTCCGCTCAGGGGCCCGTAGGCCTGGAGACCTGGGCCGGAGGACCCGGGGGCCGGTTCAGGAGCCCTGGTGGTGGATCTCCTCCAGCACCGTCGCCCCCAACTCGCGGATGATCAGCTCCTGGCCGGAGAACACGTCCTCCTTGAGGTCCGGGTCGTCCGCCTCCGGGACGTCGTCCTCCGGAGCCACCGAGCGCACCGGACGGGCCTGCGCCGCCACCGGCGGCGGGGCCTGCACCGGCGCGGGCTGCACGGGCGGGGCCTGGACGGGCGCCGGCGCGGCCTGGACCGGCGGAGCCTGCACGGGCGCCGGGGCGGGCGCGGGCATCGACGGCGCGGCGGCCGCCGGACGCGCCGCCGGGGCTCCCCAGCCGCCACCGGCCTGGGCACCGCCACCCGGTGCGCCGCCGCCCTGGCCACCGCCGGACAGGCCGCCGCCGGACGGGTCGATGATGCACTCGATCCGCCAGTCCACGCCCAGCGCGTCGGCCAGCGCGGAGCGCAGCACGTCGTCGCTGTTGCTGCCGACGAAGCTGTCCCGGGCGCCGGCGTTGATGAAGGACACCTGGAGCACACTGCCGTCGAACCCGGCCACCTGGCCGTTCTGGCTGAGCAGGATCCAGGTGAAGCGGCGGCGGTTCTTCACCGCCTCCAGGATCTGCGGCCACAGCTGCCGCACCTGCGCGGCACCCTGCTGCGCGGACGCCGACGGCTGCCCACCGGGAGCCGCCACCGGGGCGGGGGCCGGGGCGGGCACGGGAGCGGCGGCCGGCGCCGGGGCCGGAGCCGGGGCGGCCTGCGGCGGCGCCACGGGGGGCGCCGCGGGAGCCGCGGCGGGGGCCCCGCCGGCGGGCGGGAAACTGCGCGGGATCGGCCAGGCACCCGGCGCCGGCCCGGCGGGCGCGGCGGCGGGCGGCGCGGCCTGTACGGGCTGGGGGGCCTGCCCGGCCGGTACGGCGGCGGGCTGGACCGGCGCGGGCGCCACCGGCACCTCGGCCACCGGCGCCACCGCCATCGGAGGCGTCGCCGTCGGAGCCGCCATCGGCATGCCCCCGGGCACCGCCATCGGCGCGGCGAACCCGCCCGCGGACGCCCGTCGCTCCAGCTTGTCCATCCGCGCCTGCAACGACAGCTCGTCGCTGTACGCGCCCGGCAGCATCACCCGGGCGCAGATCAGCTCCAGCTGCAGCCGGGGCGCCGCGTTGCCGCGCATCTCGGTCAGCCCGGTGTTGACGAGGTCTGCGGCCCGGCTCAGCTCGGCCGCACCGAACGCGTCCGCCTGCGCCTGCATCACCGCGACCCGGTCCGCCGGGGCGTCGATCAGCCCCTTCTCCCCCGCGTCCGGCACGGTGGCCAGGATCACCAGGTCGCGCAGCCGCTCCAGCAGGTCGGTGACGAAGCGGCGCGGGTCGTGCCCGCCCTCGACCACCCGGTCGATCACCTGGAACACCGTCGCCCCGTCGTGCGCGGCGAAGGCGTCCACCACCTCGTCCAGCAGCGCGGAGTCGGTGTACCCGAGCAGCGCCGTGGCCATCTGGTACGTCACGCCGCCCTCGCCGGCCCCGGCCAGCAGCTGGTCCATGACCGACATCGAGTCACGCACCGACCCGGCCCCCGCCCGCACCACCAGCGGGAACACGGTGTCCTCGACCTGGATCCCCTCCCGGCCGCACACCTCCGCCAGGTAGTCGCGCAGCGTGCCGGGCGGGACCAGCCGGAACGGGTAGTGGTGCGTCCGGGACCGGATCGTCCCGATCACCTTCTCCGGCTCGGTGGTCGCGAAGATGAACTTGAGGTGCTCCGGCGGCTCCTCGACCACCTTCAGCAGCGCGTTGAAGCCGGCCGAGGTCACCATGTGGGCCTCGTCCAGGATGAAGATCTTGTACCGGCTGTGCACCGGCGCGAAGAACGCCCGCTCGCGCAGCTCGCGCGCGTCGTCCACACCACCGTGCGAGGCGGCGTCGATCTCGATCACGTCGATCGACCCGGGCCCGCCGGTCGCGAGGTCCCGACAGGACTGGCACTCCCCGCAGGGCGTCGGCGTCGGCCCCTGTTCGCAGTTGAGGCAACGGGCCAGGATGCGCGCGCTCGTCGTCTTGCCACAGCCGCGCGGCCCGCTGAACAGGTACGCGTGGTTGACCCTGTTGTTGCGCAGGGCCTGCTGGAGCGGAGCGGTCACGTGCTCCTGCCCGATGACCTCCGCGAAGGTCTCGGGGCGGTAGCGGCGGTACAGGGCTAGGGACACACCCCCGACGATATCGGGACGGACCGACAAACGCGTCGCCCCTCACCCCGCCGACCGTCCCCGACCGGGCCCCGGGAACGCAAAGACCCCTCGCGCACCCGCCAGAGCCCTCTTACCCTTGCTGCCTTCCGGCCCTGGGGGGGTTCAGAGAGATGACGCCACACGAGGGGCTGACCCCCACAGTACCGGATCCCCGCCCCAACGATCCACAGGCCACCCCCACCCTCCCGCCTGCGGGACAGGTGGTCGCGAGCACCCCGAAACATGTACTAAGCTCTCCCACGGAGGATTCGCCTAGAGGCCTAGGGCGCACGCTTGGAAAGCGTGTTGGGGGCAACCCCTCACGAGTTCGAATCTCGTATCCTCCGCCGGCAGAAGGCCCGGACCGCTCAGCGGCCCGGGCCTTCGTCGTTTCCGGTGTCCGGTTCAGCCGCTCACGGCGGCCGAGAGGACCGCGAGGCAGAGCAGCATGCAGCTGGCGAAGGCCGCGCCGGCCGTGATGACGGCGCTGTGCCGGTCCGTGCCGGCGCCCCGCTTCAGCATGAAGGCCAGCAAAGCGATGACCACGGAAGTGAGCGCGGAGACAAGCAGCCACGGGACTCGCGTGACGACAGGCAGGCTACTCATTTTCGGCTTCCTCTGCTGTGGTGTGGTCGATAGGAGGGATGAGGCCCGCATCGGACTGGTGAGTGGTCGGCAGTGCCGCGGTGTCCACCAAGAGCGTTGAAAGCTCGCCCCTGGCGGCATCGGCTGCGGCAGCTGCCTGCTGGTGGGCTGCGATCTGATCGTCGAGCGCACGCAGAAGCTCTCCAACGCGCTGCTGCTCCTCGTACGGCGGCAGCGATACCGGGAGCTGCCTCATCGCGCTGGTCTTGATCGAGTGGACGGTCGACATCGCCGCCCGGTCCTTGATCCATGCCTGGGCTCCCGGAAGCGAGAGGTATGCCAGGACGAAACGCGGGTCCACATCGGGTTCGAAGTCGTACAGCCGGAGGAGGTTCCCGCTGTAGAGGCTGCCGGCCCCCTCCTCTCCCACCAGTGCCACGGGTCCGACCGTCCCGGTACGCGTGCAGAGGATGTCGCCCTCGCGCAACAGGAACCGTTGGAGCTGCTGCGCGTCGCGTGCCGAGATTCTGGTGTCCTCGCTGCCATGGATCCGCCGGTTTCGCAGGTGCTTGGGCAGCACCACTCGGACAGTGCCGTCCTCGGAGTACATCCCGGGGTTCAGCAAGGAGGGCGACGGGCCTGGCTGCACCTTGCACAGATCCTGCAGGAGCACGTTCCGTCGGCCGCCCGCATCGGGTTCCGGGCTGCGGCCGGGCGCTGCCCGCTCCCAGAGCCGCCACGCCTCCGCGTCCAGGGATCCCGCCAGGTCCAGGGAATCGTCGAGCTTCCGACGAGCCGATTTCACCTGCTCGGGTGTCGCCGCCTCGTACGCGCCGAGGCTGACGTAGTCGACGGGGCTGAGCGAGTAGCCACGCTGCTCGATCTCCTCCACGGCGACGGATCGACCGAGCGCGCACGCTTCGTCGGGCACGGGGTTCCCGTCACGCAGCGATCGGTGGATCTGTCCCAGGAGCCGTACGTCGTCGGGGCTCAGCTCTCGGCGGGTCCGCGTGACCAGCTCACCCAACTCGCGGGCATTGATGAAGTGCACCTCGGTACGTTGCGACGGCGCCGACAGGAACCAGATGCAGGCCGACACCGCGGTACCGGTGAAGAGGTGTGGGGGAAGGGCGAGGATGCCGTCGACGACCCCGTCCTCGACCAGGGCTTGCCGGATCGCGCGCTCCCTCGGCTGGTCGGATACGGCAGCGTTGTCCGCCATGATCACCGCAGCTCGTCCACCGGGTCCGAGAGTGGAGAGGATGTGCTGGATCCAGGCGAAGTTGGCGTTGGACGGAGGCGGGGACCCATATCGCCAACCTCCGGCCACGACCCGGCCCGATTCGGCGTTGAACGGCGGATTCGCCAGAACCAGGTCCACCCGTTCCTGCCGTCGCTCCGCCGGCTCGGGCCATGGTGCGATGTCATGGGTGCCCACCCGTGGCGTCACACCGTGGAGCATCAAGTTCATCGCGGTCAGGCGCAGCGTCGCCTCGTCCGGCTTTCCGGCCGTTACCCTCAACACCGAACCGTCACCACTGGCCGCCACCATGGCCGACAGCAGTTCACCGCCACGCGGATAGGGATCGTGGAGCCGGCCCGACACACCCGCCGGGGCAACCAGCTCCCTCAGCAGGGCCACCACCGTTCTGGGTGTGAAGGCGCTACGACTGTCCATGCGCACGACCTCGGCGTACGCGTCGAGCAGATCTCGGAAGGCATCCCGGTCGAGTCCAGCCACCGAGGTCATCAACTGCGGTACGTCAGCAGCGAGTAGGGGCTCAAGACCCTGCAGCGCAAACCGCATGGCTGGCGCCGCCCCACAGGTCTTCAGCAACCGATCGGTTCGCTCCCCCACCTCGCTGAGGAAGCCTTTGGGTGTCACCGCCGGGTGTGCGCCGACCCGATCCTCCAGGGCCACCCAGTCCTTGTGTGCTCCCCACCTCAGAAAGATCAGGCACATCGGCAAGGGAAGATAGGCCGTCAGCGACGGCGCGCCCCACGTTTCCACCATCTGGGGTTTCAGCAACTCTGCCAGGACTTGCCGGGACCGCGACCGCGACTGTTCGGCACTCGGTGAAGAGACGGCGAACCCAGCGGCCCGGTCGGCCGCGGGCACTCCCTCGTACTGCCCGGACAAGGCTCGGACCCTGTCGCCATAGGTGATCCCTACGTGCTCCCCCTCCCTCCGTGCCGACTTGGGCACAGACCGGGCGTCGAGCCATCGCACGATGTCAGCGAGCCGAAACAACCGCTTGTGGCCGACCCGCTGCTCCTGCGGAAAGTCCGGATGGCGGTTCTGCCAGTTCGTGACCGCAGGGGCCCCGACGCCGGCCAGCTCTGCAATCTTGGCCCGGGAGACGAGTCTCCTGTCACTACTCTTGTCACTCAACGCAGTCATTCTCCCCGTCATCGGTCGGCTGCCCTGTTGAAGCAAAGCTAGATGGCTGACCATCAGAGCACCAACTGCGCACTGAAGTGCGCACAGATCTCTACTACCGCAACCTTCAGAGAAAGCGCAGACCGCCACTCAAGATAGTGGTCATGAGCTGCAGCTTTACTGACAAGCCGTGAATGCACCTCCACAGTCGACCGATGCAAGGAGCAAACCGTGAACTTCACACTTTCAGGGAGGGCGCACCATGAGAAGCCTTCGAGTGCCCTCTGGAAGTCAGCATCCCCGAAGGTCGCGAGGAGTGTCGACACTCTCCGTAATTACCCCTGCAGAGCGGAGGCATCGACCCGGCCGCGTCCGCTCCCGTTCAACGCGGCCCCACGCAGGACGTCCAGCCCGATCGGCCACTCCGGGCTCCGGGCCCGGGGGCGCAGCCCTTCCGATCGACTTCGGAACACATTCCGAAGTAGCGTCGAGTCCCCCTCTCACTGTGTCGTTCTCCGACCTCTCGAAGAACTCGAAGCGTGTCGCGGACACCGTCGAGCGGGCACAGCGCGTCCACGTCACCCGTCGTGACGGCGAGGACCCGTACCTGACCACCGAGCGTCACGACCGTCAGCGCGAGGAGGCCGCGGATGCCACCGCGCGCCTGTTCGCGGCCTTGATCACCAGTGACGAGGGTGCGCGCGGTCCTCCTCGCCCTCCCCGAGGTCTTCCCGTGGGCTCGACATCTGTCGGCCGAGGAGGTGCGCGAGTTCGTCGTCGACCTCGTGGACGCCACCCGCGACGTGAGTGGAACTGGACGTCCACACCAACCTGCACCGCGTGATCGTCGAGTGACGGGCCACTGCCAGGATCCTGGCGGACCCCACACTGAGCGCCCAGCCCACCGAGCCACTTCCTGGTGATGACCACGGCGAGGTACTCGCCCTGTGAGCCCCAGGCGTGGAGACGACGTCCCGCCACCACCGGTCGGTGACGAGTGGCGGCTGCGGTTCGCCACCAACGAAACCGCCAAGGGGTGGGGCCACCTCTGCATGGAGGCGCCGGGCAACACCCGACGCTGCTTCGAAGCCCTCCGCACCACCCCCTGTCCACGAGTGACCCGATCGAGAGCACCGACTCCGCGGCCGCCTGGCGACGCGCGTTCTCGGTAGGTGAGCACCACCTGGTCTCAGTTCTGGTCTCGTTCACCCCCGTCCAGCCAGATTCAGTTGCCCCTCAGTGGTTGACGACGCCGCAGGTCAGGACGGGTGTGAACCACGGCGGACGGGGATCGAAAGAATTGGAAAGCGTGTTGGGGGCAACCCCTCACGAGTTCGAATCTCGTATCCTCCGCCGGCAGAAGGCCCGGACCGCTCAGCGGCCCGGGCCTTCGTCGTTTCCGCGTCCATGGGCTTCCGTCCCGTCAGGGCTTTGATCCGCCCCAATCGCGCGGGGCGGCCGTGCGTGTGG
This sequence comes from Kitasatospora sp. NPDC056800, assembly GCF_042789775.1. NCBI lineage: Bacteria > Bacillati > Actinomycetota > Actinomycetes > Kitasatosporales > Streptomycetaceae > Kitasatospora > Kitasatospora sp. NPDC056800. The sequence continues at coordinate 35,644 of NZ_JBHUAL010000023.1, forward strand.
TGTCGGGCCCGTCGCGGTTGCGGGGCCGGGCCCGGGGTGCCTCAATGGCCCCGGCGGCGACCGCCGTCTGCGGGCGAGGAGGGCGGCATGCCACGGGTCGCGGTGAACGGCGTCGAACTCTTCTACGAGGTGGACGGGGACGGCGAGCCGCTGGTCCTGGTGCACGGCTCGTGGGGTGACCACGGCAGCTGGGGGCCGGTCCTGCCCGCCCTCGCGCAGAAGTTCCGGGTCCTCGCCTACGACCGGCGGGGGCACAGCCGGAGCGAGCGCCCGCCGGGGCGGGGGTCCCGGTTCGAGGACGAGGAGGACCTGGCCGCGCTGATCGAGACCCTCGGGTTCGCGCCGGCGTACGTCGCGGGCAACTCCTTCGGCGCCTCGACCGCGCTCGGCCTGGCGGCCCGGCGGCCCGAGCTCTTCCGGGGCCTCGTCGCCCACGAGCCCCCACTCCTGGACACCGTCGCCGACGACCCCCGGCTGCTGCCGCTGACGGCGGCCACCGGGGAGAGGATCGAATCCGTCCTCGCCCTCCTGACGGCCGGCCGGACCCTCGCGGGGGCCCGCCGGTTCATGGAGGAGGTCGCCCTGGGGCCCGGCGCCTGGGACCGGCTGCCGGAACAGCTCCGCGAGACCTTCGTCGCCAACGCCCCCACCTTCGCGGACGAGCAGGCGGACCCGCAGTGGGCCAACCTCGACCTCGGCCGCCTCTCCCACTACACCGGGCCCGCCCTGCTGACGAAGGGGACGCAGAGCCCGCCCTGGTTCGCCGCGATCGTCGCCCGGCTCTCCGCGGCCCTGCCCCAGGCCGAGACCCACACCTTCGAGGGAGCCGGGCACGTCCCCCACCTCAGCCATCCGGACGCCTACGCGCAGCGCCTGACCGGCTTCATCGAAGGAGCCGGCCGGACCCCCTAGCCCGCCTCCAGGGCAGAGCCGCGGGTCAGGCCGCCCGGCCGGGGGCCGGGTGGGACGCGCCGGCCGGGCGGAGCCGGCGGCGGACGGCCCAGGCGGCTGCCGCGAGGGCGAAGCCGTAGACGGAGACGAGTCCGTGGCCGTTCTCCTGGGCGATCCACATGGCGAGGCCGAGGGCGGGGACGCCGGCCGCCAGGGCGAGCTCCTTGGGGAGGCGGGTGCGGGTGAGGAAGGCCAGGGCGAGGGTGGCGCCGAGGAAGTAGGTGGCACCGGAGCTGCCGGCGAAGTTGCGGGGGTCGGTGCTGGGGCCGCCGCCGAGGCCGAGCAGGCTGTCGACGCGGCCGGGCAGCAGGATGCCGGCGAGGAAGAAGCCGAGGGTGAGCGGGCCGCCCCAGTACCACTGGGCGAGGGCGGCGACGGCGGCGAGGGTGACGAGGTTCCACAGGCCGCCGAAGAGGCCGCCGTTCTGCATGAACACCGAGGTGAGCTCGCGCCACCAGCCGGACTTGGCGGGGTCCGCGTCGAGCGCGTCCATGGCGCCGGACCAGAGCAGCTGGAGCAGGACGCCGCCGACGGCGAGCGCGGTCAGGGCGACCGCCGCCCAGGGGAGCGGCCGTCCGCGCAGGGTGTCGCGGCCGACGACGCCGAGCCCGCAGTTGACCATCATGACCATCAGCGCGGCCGTGGTCACGTTGAAGACGATCGCTCCCATGTCTGGCCCTCCCCCCGGCTCCGACGTTTTCCAACGCCGTTCGAAAACCTGATGACGTCAAGCTAGCACAGTTTTCGAACAGTGTTGGAAAACGTTGTACGGTGGACCGCATGAAGCTCACCAAGGAGCGCATCGTCGATGCGGGCATGGCCGTCTTCGCGGAGGTCGGCTACCAGAACCTGTCCATGCGCCAGGTCGCCGACCGCCTGGACGCCCACGCGGGCAGCCTCTACTACCACGTGCGCGGCAAGGACGAGTTGCTCGCCCTGATGGCCGACCGGGTCTGCCGCAGCGCGTACGACGCCGGCACCGAGGCCCTCACCGCCCTCCCGCCCACCGCCACCTGGCAGGACCGCGTCGAGGTCCAGGCCGCCGCCCTGCGCCTGAGCCTCAAACAGCACCCCGGCGGCGCCCAGCTCCTCGCCGAGAGCCCCGGCGTGCTCAGCCCCGGCGCCCTCTCCCTGATGGAACGCCTGCTGCGCACCCTCCTCGACGCCGACCTCCCCGCCGACCACTGCGGCATCGCCGCCGACACCCTGCTCAGCCACGTCACCGGCTTCGTGCTCCAGGAGCAGAACCAGCCGGCGGCGCCACCGCCCGTCACCGCGGAGCAGTACGCCGAGCTGTGCGAGCGGTTCCCCCTGCTCATGGGCCCGTTGATCCCGCGCGTGGGCCAGGACGAGAAGTTCACCCGGAGCGTCCGCCTGCTCTGCACCGGCTTCGCGGCGCTCTCCTAGCGGCGCCCTCCCGGGCGAGGCAGGCCCGGACCCCTGGCGTCCCCGCGGGACCCCGCTGGGTGAACTCCGCGCGCCAGGCGATTCGACCACGACATAACTTCGCGTTATGAGACTTCACTCTTCGCGCATGAGGTTCTGGGGGCAGGCCGGCGTGGTCGCCGCCGCCGTGGTGGTGCTCGGCGCCACGGCGGCGGGGGGCGCCGTCGGCCGAGCACCGTTCCTCGGGCCGCTGAACACCGTGTCCCCGGTCGCCTCGACCGTGCCCGCGAACGGGGACGTGAACCCGTACGGGACGTTCGTGATCCGGCACAGCACGGGCAGGCTGCACCGCGGCAACGTCCTGATCAGCAACTTCAACAACGCGCAGAACCAGCAGGGCACCGGGACCACCCTGGTCCAGGTGAGTCCGGACGGCGCCGTCAGCACGTTCGCCCAGATCGACCCGGCGCACCTGCCCGGGCCGTGCCCCGGCGGGGTCGGGCTCTCGACGGCGCTGACCGTCCTGCCGGGCGGCTGGGTCGTGGTCGGCAGCACGCCCACCACGGACGGCACCTCCGCCACCGTCCAGGCCGGCTGCCTGCTGGTGCTGGACAGCAACGGAACGGTCCGCGAGACCATCGCGGGCGACGGCATCAACGGCCCGTGGGACATGACGGCCGTCAGCTCCGGCGACCGCGACGAGCTGTTCGTGACCAACCTGCTGAACGGCACGGTCGCGGGCGGCGGGGCCGAGGTCGACCAGGGCACCGTCCTGCGGATCACCCTGTGCCGGCCGGGCGGCGCGCCGCCGCAGCGGATCGCGACCACCCGGATCGGTTCGGGCTTCGGCCAGCGCACCGACCCGGCCGCCCTGGTGATCGGCCCGACCGGCGTCGGCCTGGGCCACGACGACACGCTCTACGTGGCGGACACCCTCGCCAACCGGATCGCCGCGATCCCCGACGCCGTCCACCGCGTCTCCGACGCCGGCACCGGTACCACCGTCAGCACCGGCGGCAACCTCAACGGGCCGCTCGGCCTGGCCGTCGCCCCCGGCGGCGACGTCCTCACGGTGAACTCCGGCGACGGCAACCTGGTCGAGACCACCCCCGCCGGCGACCAGGTCGCCGTCCGCACGCTCGACGACAGCGGCACCCCGCCCGGCGCCGGCGCCCTGTTCGGGCTCGCGGTCGACCTCGACCGCGACGCCGTGTACTTCGTCGACGACGCCACCAACTCCTTGAACGTCCTGCACTGACCGCCCTGCCGCGAGTGCTGCTCCCGTACGCTCTCGCCCCCGAGGGCCCGGACCGCGACCACCGACCGCGGCCCGGGCCCTCGCTGTCTCCCGAACCGCCCGCCGGTCGCTTCGCCGTGCGGCCCGAACCGCCCGCCGGCACACCGTGTTTGCCATGCTTGAGCCCCGGCCGGTTCCGACCTGGGACGGCGTCCGTCCTCTGTGGTGAGGTGTTCCCCATCGGCAAGACAAGTGGATCGACCCTGGTCGCGTGGCTGCGCGGCGCCGACGCGGAACAGGTCGTACGGGTCCTGGCCTCGCGCCCGGACGCCGCGGTGGAGCCGGAGCCGCGATCGGTCGGCGAACTGGCGGACCGGCTCCAGCGCCCGGCCTCGGTCGCGCTGGCGATCCCCCGACTCACGCTGCCCGAGCTCCAGGTGGCGGAGGGCGCCGCCGCACTGGCGCCTGCCACCCGGGACGTACTGGCGAACCTCCTCGACGCGACGGACGGGGAGCGCGCTCACCAACTGGAAGCGGTACTGCGGGAGTTGGCCGATCGCGCGCTGGTGTGGCCGGGCGGCGACGGGCGGCTGCACGTGGCGGCGCCGCTGCGGCAGGTGTGGGCCGCACCCCTCGGGTTGGACGCGCCACTGGCACGGCTGCTCGCTGACACGGCCTCCACCGATCTGGGCCGCATGCTCGCCGCCGTCGGCATCACGTCGACGGGCACCAAGCAGAAGCGGCTGGCCGCGCTGACCGACCACCACGGCGATCCGGACCGGGTCACCGCGCTGGTCGCCAAGGCCCCCGCGGCCGCCCGGAAACTCCTGGAGCAACGTGCGCGGCAGGCGCCGGAGCGGTCGGCCCGCATCCTGTACGGCCTCCCGCGGCCGGATCCCGGGCCGGGCGAACGATGGGCGCTGGAACGGGGGTTGCTGATCCGGGACGGGCGCTGGTACGGGCCCGCCCGGATGCCCTCGGAGGTGGCCCTCGCGCTGCGCGGCACCGGCTGGCACGCCCCGTTCACGCCCGTCCCGCCCGCGGTCCGGACGCGGCCCGTCACCGGATCGGCGGTCGACCGGGAGGCCGCCGCCGCGGCGATGGCGTTCGCCGCCCACGCCTCCTCCGTCCTCGCGGCGTGCGCCGCCGCTCCCCCGGCCCGGCTGAAGTCCGGCGGGATCGGAGCCCGCGAGCTGTCCCGGCTCGGCAAGGCCGCGAAGTGCGACGACACCGTGGTGCGCATCGCGCTGGAGTCGGCCGCCGCGGCCGGGCTGCTGGCCCGGGACGGCGACCGGGTCGCGGCGACCGAGGCCTACGACGGCTGGGCGGAGGGGGAACCCGCCGACCGACTCGCCGTGCTCCTCCGCGCCTGGTGGACACTGCCGCTGACCCCCGGCGGGAGCCGCGACGAGGAGGGGAAGGCGCTGCCCGCCCTCGCCGGAGCCCCGCCCCGCGGGGGCTGCGTCCAGGCCCGGCACGGACTGCTCGCCTCCGCGGCGCGGCTCCCGGCGGGTGAGGGGGCGACCGACCCGGCGGACCTGGGGGCGCTGATCGCGTGGCAGCGTCCGCTCGTCGACCAACTCGCCCAGGACGCAAGCCCGTTCGCCACCCTGGTCGGCGAATCGGAGCTGCTCGGTGTCCTCGCCCTCGGCGCCCTGTCCCCGCTCGGGGCGGCCCTGGACGCCGACGGCCCGGACGCGGTGGCCGCCGCCTGTCGACGGCTGCTGCCCGCCTCCACCGGGTCCGCCCGCTTCGGCAGCGATCTCACGGCCGTGGTCGCCGGCACTCCCTCGACGCCCCTCGTCACGCTGCTGGACTCCGTCGCCGACCGGGAGGCCACCGGTACGGCGTCGGTGTGGCGGTTCAGCCCGGACAGCGTCCGCCGCGCCCTCGACGCCGGCCACACCGCCGACACGCTGACGGCCGACCTCGCCGCCGTCGCCGTCGCCACCGCCGCCGCCACCACCACCACCACGGAACCGCTGCCACAACCGCTGGCGTACCTGATCCGCGACACCGCGCGCGGCCACGGCCGGGTGCGCGTCGTCTCCGCGGCCTGCGTGATCCACGGCGCGGAACCCGCCCTCCTCGCCGAACTGGCCGCCCACCGCAGGCTCGCCCCGCTCGGCCTGCGGCAGTTGGCACCGACGGTGCTGATCAGCCGGACCCCGCCGGACGAGACGCTCGCGGCCCTTCGGTCGGCGGGCTACGCCCCCGTCGCCGAGGAGCAGGACGGATCCGTCCGCATCGAGCGGACCCGGCGACACCGGGCAACGAACCCGCTCCCGACCCCGCGCCGACCCGCCGGCCCACGGCGGAAGGCCGTCCGCGTCGCGGGCGCCCGGACCGCCACCGACCTGGCAGCCGTCGCCGCCCGGCTACTGGCGGCCCCGGAGGAGGCTCCGGAGCCCGACCCCGACGACGGCCGCCCCTACGCCAGCGACACCGAGGAGATCATCGCCGGGCACGCGCGCAACCTGTCCTTCACCGACGTCCGCCAACTGGCCCACGCCGTCAACGAGAAGCAGCCGATCACCGTCGAGTACACCGCCACCTCGGGCAACACGACCGTCCGCACCCTGAGCCGCCTCGAACTCGACGCGCCCTACCTCCACGCCTGGTGCCACCTGCGCGACGCCGAACGGGTCTTCACCCTCTCCCGCATCCACGGGGTGATGCCCTCGTAGCCGGGCCCCCGGCCGGCCGGTGTCCGATTCGTTCAAGACCGGGTGGGGCGGGGGTGCCTAGCGTGGGGGCATGAACAGCACAGGTGTACCGCAGTTCGCGTTCGTCGGGCTGGCCGTTGCGGATGTGGCCGCCTCGGTCGGCTTCTACCGGCGGCTGGGGGTGGGGTTTCCCGAGGGGGCGGAGGGGGAGCCGCACGTCGAGGGCGAGGTGCCGGGCGGGCCGCTTCTGGTGCTCGATTCCGAGGCCACCATCCGGTCGTTCCATCCCGCCTGGCGGCCGCCGAGCGGCGGTGGCCGGTCCGCGCTGGCGTTCCGCTGCGCGAGTCCCGCGCAGGTGGACGCGGTGTACGGGGAGTTGACCGGCGCCGGGTACCACGGGGAGTTGGAGCCGTGGGACGCCTTCTGGGGGCAGCGGTACGCCGTGGTGCACGATCCGGACGGCAACGGGGTGGACCTGCTCGCGCCGCTCGAGGACAGGCCCTAGGAGGAGAGCAGCGCGGTCAGCGGCAGGCCCGCCAACTCCCGTACGTCGCGGGCCAGGTGGGCCTGGTCCGCGTAGCCGGTCCGGGCCGCCGTCTCGGCCTGCGGGACGCCGGAGCGGGCGAGGGCCAGGGCGCGCTGGAGGCGCAGGATCCGGGCGAGGGTCTTGGGCCCGTAGCCGAAGGCGGCCAGGGAGCGGCGGTGCAGTTGGCGGGCGCCGAGGCCGACCGTTTCGGCCGTCGCGGCGACGGAGCGGCCGGCGGCGAGCGAGGCGGCCACGGCGCGGATCAGGCGGTCCTCGGGCTGGGCGTCGGCGGCCAGCCGCAGGGCCAGGGCCTCCAGGGCGGCGGCCGGGTCGGGGGCCGCGTCGATGCCTTCGGTCAGCCGCCGGACCTCGGCGGCGGGCCGCAGGTCGGCCAACTCGACGCGGCGGTCCCGTAGTTCGTGTGCGGGGACGCCGAGCAGGGCGGGAGCGGCGCCGGGCCGGAAGCGTACGCCCGCCCAGGGGCCGCGCAGTCCGGGGCCGGGGTGGAAGGCACGGGTGTCCGGTCCGGCGACCAGCAGCCGGCCCTCCGTCCACAGCAGGTCCATGCAGCCGTCGGGCAGGACGAGCCCGGCACTCGCATGCCCGCCCGTACGCCCGAGGGCCGGCTTCGTCCACAGGACCGCGCCGGGCAGCCGGCACGCGCGTTCCTGGTACGAGGCGGACGGTTCCATGATCCGAGGCTACGCGCCCCGCAGGGACCCGGCGGGCGGACGGCAGCAGGACAGCGACAGGAGGGCGGCAGGACGGCGGGCGGACGCCGACGGCCCCGGCCGCACGAGGCGGCCGGGGCGATCTGCCCGGGGAGAAGGGCCGGTCAGGCGACCGGCTCGGCCTCCGGCACCGCCGAGGGCTCGGCCCCCGCACCGGCGGTCTTCCGGCCGTCGCGCATCAGCACCAGGGTGAGCGCCGCCGCCGCGACGACCGCGATGCCGCCCGCCGTGAAGGTGGTGGAGGTGGCGGTGTTGAACGCCTCCCGGGCGGCCGCGACCAGGCCGCCGTCCCCGGTGGAGCCGGCCACCGCGAGCGCGCCGGTGATGTCGTGGCGGGCGGCGGCGGGGGCGGCCACGGGCATCGCGCCGGTGTAGGTGCTGGAGAGCACGGTGCCGAGGATGGCCACGCCGAGCGCCGCACCGGACTGCTGGATGGTGTCGTTGAGCGCGGAGCCGACGCCGGCGTGCTCACTGGGGATGGCGCTCATCAGCGCGTTGGAGGCGGCCGGCATGGCGAGGCCGGAGCCGATGCCGAGCACCAGCATGGCCAGGGAGACCTTGGTGAAGCCGTCGCCGACCGAGAGGGTGGCGAGCAGTCCGAAGCCGCCCGCGATGATCAGCATGCCGATCGAGGTGAACACCCGCGCCGGGACCTTCTTGCCGAGCACCGCACCCAGCGCGTTGAACACCAGCGAGGCGATGGCCAGCGGGATGAAGGCGAGGCCGGTGTCGGTGGGCGAGAACTCCAGCACGAACTGGAGGTACTGGGTGAGGACCAGCATCAGCCCGCCGGTCGCGAAGGTCAGCAGGATGAGCGAGAAGCTGGCGCCGGTGAAGACCCGGTTGCGGAACAGCTTGATCGGGACCATCGGCGAGTCGGTGCGGACCTGCCGGACGGCGAAGCCGACCAGCGAGGCCACCGCGAGGGCGAGTGCGCCGAGGGTGCTCACGCTGGTGAAGCCGTCCTGGGGCAGCACGATGATCGACCACACCAGCGCCGTCATGCCGACCATCGACAGCACCATGCCGAGCAGGTCGGGGCGGCGCCACGGTCCCTTGGACTCCGGCATCAGCAGCATCGCGGCGACGATGGCGACGGCCGCGATCGGCACGTTGAGCAGGAAGACCGCGCCCCACCAGAAGTGCGCGATCAGCGCGCCGCCCAGCACCGGACCGCCGACCAGGCCGACCATGGCCACCGCGGTCCACGCGGCGATCGCCTTCGGGCGCTCCTCGTCGTCGAAGACGGTGATCAGGATGGAGAGCGTGCTCGGCATGACCAGCGCGCCGCCGACGCCCATCAGGACGCGCCCGGCTATCAGCTCACCGGGGCTGCCGGCGTACGCCGCGACCAGTGAGGCGGCGCCGAACAGCGCCAGCCCGACGATCATCACCTTCCGCCGTCCGAAGCGGTCGGAGAGGCTGCCGGAGGTGAGCAGCAGGCCGGCGAAGACCAGGATGTACGAGTCGATGATCCACTGGATGTCCTGCGCCCCGGCCTTGAGGTCCTCCGCGATCGGCGGGATGGACACCGTGAGCACCATGTTGTCGATCACCAGCACCAGGCTGCTGAGACAGAGCACGACCAGGATGAGCCAGCGCTGCGGATGACGTTCCACGGCGTTTCCCCCTTCGAACTTCGGGCTTCGAGCGTCGGGTTCCGAGCTCGGGCGTCGAGCGTCGGAACGGGCGCGCGGGCCGGGCTGTGACGCCGGAGCCGCGCGGAAGTCGTCGCGGGCACACCGTCCTCCGTCCCCAGGGGAACGGTGTGCGCCGCTCCGAACACTGTACGGATACCGCACACTGTTCGCAACGCCGCACACCGTTCGATCTCCGCACGCTGTTCGTCTCCCCGTACACTGTTCGCATCAACCCGTGGCGAGCGGCGCCGAACCGGACCGGATCCGGACGATTGGTGAGGAGGGCCCGATGGCGGCCAGGACAGAGGACGGCGCGACCCCGGGCATCCCCATGCCGTGGAACCGCCCCGAGCGACGGCGGGAACAGCCCGCCCTCAGCCGCGAACAGATCGTCGCCGAGGCCTTCGCGCTGCTGGACTCCGGCGGCATCGAGGCGCTGAGCATGCGCAAGCTCGCCGCCCGGCTGAACGCCGGCGCCACCTCGCTCTATACCCACGTCGCCAACAAGGACGAGCTGCTCGCCCTGGTCGTCGACCAGGTCTTCGGCACCCTCCCGCACCCCTCGGCCGAGGGGTCCGAGGAGCCGAAGGTCTGGCGCGCGAAGATCGCGGAGTGCGCCGAGAGCATGCGCACGGCCATCATCCGCCACCCGTGGATGGTCGGGGTGATCGGAGACGTCGGGATGATCTACCTCGGCCCCAACTGGATGCGGCTCTCCGAAGCCCTGCTGGACGTCCTGGAGGCGGCCGGCTTCGAGATCGTCGAGGCGAACGACGCGATGAACGCGGTCATGGGCTACACCATCGGGACCGCCTGCGTGGAGGCCGCCTGGCTGGCCGCGCTGGCCCGCAGCGGCCAGGACGAGCAGGAGTGGATGAACCGGCTGCTGCCCGTCGTCACGGAGGCCACCAAGGACTTCCCGCGGCTGCACCGGCTGTACACCACCTCGGTTCCGGACGAGGTCGCCGGAGGCCGGGACAGCACCTTCGCCCGGGGCGTCAACGTCATCCTGGACGGGATCGAAGCGGCCAGGACGGCCCGCAGACAGCACTGAGCCCCCGGGGAGCCGCCCCCGCCCGACGTGCCGCCTCCCGCCCGGCCGCACGGCCCAGCGCCGCCCCGACCGCGCGGCTCAGCTCCCGCTGAGCGCCTGCACCTCCGCGTACCCCGGCACCGGACCGACCGGCTCCCCCGCCGCGACGGCCGCCGCCGTGGCCACCGCCGCCGCCAGTGCCGCGCGGTACAGCAGCGACCCGAGGCTGACCCGGGCCACCCCGAGCGCGGCCAGCTCGGCGAGGCCCGGGCCGGTCGGCGTCCAGAGGATGTTGAGCGGGACGGCGAGCGCGCCGACCAGCCGGCCGATCGCCGCCGGACCGGTCAGCCCGGGGACGAACACGCCGTCCGCGCCCGCCTGTTGGTAGGCGTCCAGGCGGCGGAGCGTCTCCGCCTCGGGGGCGTCCTGCCCGCACCAGTAGGTGTCGGTACGGGCGTTGACGAACAGCTCCGGGGCGGCCGCCTTCACCGCGGCGATCTTCGCGGCGTGGCGGGCGGACGGGGCCAGCGTGCCGTCCGCCCGGCCGTCCTCCAGGTTGATGCCGACCGCGCCGGCCTCGGCCAACTCCACGGCCAGCTCGGCGACTTCGTCCGGGTCGTCGCTGAACCCGGACTCCGCGTCGACGCTGAGCAGGAAGCCGCCGCGCCCGAGCCGGCGCGCCAGCCGTACGGTCTCCGCGCGGGTGGCGGCGGCACCGTCGGGGAGGCCGGCGACGGCCGCCACACCCAGGCTGGTGGTGCCGATCGCGGGGTGGCCCTGGGCGGCGAGGGCGACGGCCGAGGCGTGGTCCCAGGCGTTGGGGAGCAGCAGCGGGCGCCCGGGGCGGTGGTGCAGGGCGGCGAAGGGGGTCATCGGGTCGTCTCCATCGGCTCGTTCGCACGGTGTCCGGTCGGGTCCGCCGGACTGTCGGTCGCACACGTCGGGCTGTCGGTCACACACGCCGGGCCGTCGGCCACCCACGCCGGATCCGCGGCGCCGCCCCTCGCACCCGCCAGGCTCCCGACCGAGTCCGCGTAGTAGTACCCGGCCTCGGAGACGTGGCAGACGATCTGCCGGAAGCTCCAGCCCGTCCCCGGGGAGTCGTCCAGCCGTTCGTCCGGCAGCGCGGCGACCCGCCGGGACCAGATCCCGGCCAACCGGGTCAGCCGGCTCCGGGCCTCGTCCAGGTCGGCGGTGGTGAACGGGGCCAGGTCGGCCGGGGTGGTGGCGTTGGAGGCGTGCCAGTGGTCGGGCTCGGTCGGTTCGCCGACCAGCCGGGCCTCCACCTCGGCGAGGTGGTCGACGAGATGGTCGGTGATGCGGCGAACGGCCTTGTGCGGCGCGTAGGTTCGGCCGTCGGTGTTGACGATCGGACGGCCGTCCCAGGCCGTCCAGCCGACCGCCAGGGCGAGCACGTACGTGACCATCTCCGGGACCAGGGCGGCGAGTTCGGCCTTGTCGAGGTCCGGGGTCGACGGCGGCGTCCCGGTGTCCGCCGGGTCGGAGGCGCCGTACAGGATGCCCTCGGCGAGCACCAGGGCCTGCGAGCGGCCCGGGCAACTCCGGGGCGGGGCACCGAAGGTGAGCGCGACCCCGGCCGGCGCCCCGGCCTGGGCGGCGGCGATGTCGAGCAGGACCCGCGTCCCGACCGGCACCGCGACCCCGCCGACCTCGGTCGCCCGGACGGCGATCCGCCGCATCGTCCGGACCGGCGGGTCCGTGCGCAGCACGCCGGCCAACCCGTCCCCGTGCCGGCGGGCGCCCTCGACCAGCGCGGCGGTGGCGTCGCAGGCCTGGACGAGCAGGCCGATCCGGTTCGCGGCGGTCTCCTCGTCCCGGTCCCCCATCGCGGGCAGCAGCCGGGCCACCGCCGCATCCGCCGCCGGGTCGGCCGACGCGCCGTCCACCACCGGGTCCAACGACGTGCCCGCCACCGGGCCGTCCACCGCCGAACAGGTCGGCGCGTCGGTGAAGTACGCCCGGGACACCGTCGCGACGTCCCGCGCCACGGCCTCCGGGTCGGCCAGGCCGAGCTCCGCCGCGAGCACCCGGACGACCCGCAGCCGGATGTCGGACTCGAAGCCGCCGGCCGCGGCCACCCGCAGCCGGTCCGGGTCCAGCCGCTCCAGGTCGGCCAGCACCAGCGCCCGGCGCCGGGCGTGCGGTTCCCCGGAGCTGAACCGGGCGACGGCGGACCGCAGCCAGGCCACCGTGCCGGGGGCGCCGCCCGGCACACCAGGCGCGGGGGCCGCCGCGGGCAGCGGCACCAGCGCGGGATCGGCCAGGGCCGCCCTCACATCGTCGTAGCGGGAGAAGGTCGTGGTCGCCGCCCCGGGGACCACCGTGGTTTCGCTCATGCCGTCATCGTGGCCCCGGGTCGTTTCGGCCCCGGCCGAACCGTGCCGGGGCGACCCTGGAGGCATGTCCCCGGCTCCGCTCCCCCACGCGGCCCCGCCGCCGCGACCGCCCCGTCCCCCGCACCAGGGCATCCACGCACCGCCGTGCCCCGACCATGGAGGCATGACGCTCGCCGCCCTCGCCGCCCTGCTCGCCGACCCCACCCGGGCCGCCATCTGCTCCGCCCTGCTCGACGGCCGCGCCTGGACGGCCGGTGAGCTGGCCCGGCACGCGCGCGTCGCACCGTCCACGGCCAGCGAGCACCTGTCCCGGCTGATCGCGGGCGGGCTGCTGGCCGAGGAGCGGCAGGGCCGGCACCGGTACGTCCGGCTGGCCACGCCCGCGGTGGCCACGCTGATCGAGGACCTCACCGTCTTCGCGGAGTCCGCTCCCGGCCCCGCGACCGCGCCCCGCAACCTGACCGAGGCCACCCGGCTGAGCGCCGAGGCCCGCGCCCGCACCTGCTACGACCACCTGGCCGGACGCCTCGGCGTGGCCGTGTCGGACGCGCTGTTCGCACGCGGCCTGGTCACCGAGGAGGACGGGCTGGCCCTCACCGGACGCGGCCGGGACTGGCTGGCCGCGCAGGCGATCGAGCTGCCGCCGGGCGCGGGCCGCCGCGGCGGACGCCCGGTGGTGCGCAGCTGCCTGGACTGGACGGAACGCCGCGGCCACCTGGGCGGGGCGCTGGGCGCGGCCCTCTGCCGGGCCGCCCTGGACCGCGCCTGGGTGGAGCGGATCGGCTCCGGCCGGGCCCTCCGGGTCACCCCGGACGGCGGCCGGGCGCTGCGCGAACTCCTCGGCGTGGAGCTGCCCTGAGGGCCGCCCCGGCGCCGCCCCCGCTCAACGGCGCCGCTCCGGCTCAGCCCATCGACTTCGCCCCGTCCAGCGCCTCCCGGATGATGTCCGCGTGCCCGGCGTGCTGCGCGGTCTCGGCGATCAGGTGCAGCAGCACCCGCCGGGCCGACCAGGCCGTGCCCGGCGGGAACCAGGGCGCGGGCGGCAGGTCGTGGGCGGCGTCGAGGTCGGGCAGGCTCCGGACCAGCTCGTCCGTCCCGCGCGCCGTCCGCTCGTACTCGGCGAGCAGCCCGGCCAGGGTGTCGCCCTCCGCCATCCGGAACTGGGCCGCCCAGGCGTCCGGGTCGGCGGCGCCCGCGTCCCCGCTCCGCATCGCCTCCGCACCGCCGGTGATGAACCGCGCCCAGCGCGCCTCGACCCCCGCCACGTGCTTGATCAGGCCGCCGAGGCTCAGCTCGCTGACGGTGGTGCGCTCGGCCGCCTGCGCGTCGGTGAGGTCCCGTACGGTGTGCCGCAGCAGTCCGCGGTGCTTGTCCAGCGTCTCGACGAGTTCCTCGCGCTCACCCATCGGCCACCCCTGTCGCTCGTCGTCCCGTCGGACGCATCAGACGTCCTCCGTCTCCGGCTGCTCCCCTACCCGCCGGTCGAGGTCGATCAACCCGAAGGCCGCGCCCTGCGGGTCGCCGACCGCCGCGAACCGGCCGAACGGGCTGTCCATCGGCCCGAAGTACACCGTGCCGCCGCGCGCCGTCAGCCGCCCGATCGCGGCGTCGGTGTCGTCCACCGCGAAGTAGACGCTGATGTACGAGGGGGCCTCGGGCGGCAGGAAGTCGCCCTCCGCTCCCATCCGGCCCAGCACCGGCCGGCCGCCGACCTGGAACATCCGGTAGTCGAAGTCCCCGCCCGCCATCTTCTGCACGCCGTACGGGAAGACCGCCGGGAAGAAGGCGTCCGCCTTCGCGGGCTCGCGGGTCACCACCTCGGCCCAGCTGTACGCGCCGGGCTCGCCCTGCTTCTCGAAGCCCTCGTGCCGCCCGGCCTGCCAGACGCCGAACACCACGCCGCCCGGGTCCCTGGCGATCACCAGCGTGCCGAAGTCGCCGACCTGCATCGGCCCCATGACCACCTCGCCGCCGTTGGCGCGGATCCGCGCCGCGGTGGCGCCGGCGTCCGGCGAGGCCAGGTACAGGCACCAGGCGGACTGGGCCTCCGCGCCGGGCATCGGCGGCACGACCGCGGCGACCGCCCTGCCGTCCGAGTACGCCTGGGTGTAGTTGCCGAACTCCGACGAGCTCTCGCCGAAGGTCCAGCCCAGCACGTCGCCGTAGAAGGCCTTGGCGCCCTCCAGGTCGGTGAACATCGCGTCGGCCCAACAGGGTGTGCCCTCAGGTAGCGCAGCCATCTCTCTGCCCTCGTGTGTGGCGAAGCGCGCGCGCCGGGAGGGCGCACGCCGGCCCCCGGTTCGTCAGCCTAGCCACGACGCGCCGCACCCGCGCGGGCGGGAACCCGCGCGGGTGCGGACCTCCGAGGTCAGCCGCCCGCCGACAGGCGCAGCGAGGCCGTGCCCAGGCCGGTCGGCCCGAGCGGCACCGGGGGCGCCGAGGGCACCGGCACGCTCGGAACCACCGGGGCGGTGCCCGCCGCCGGAGCCTCGGCGGCCGCCGCCGTGGCCGCCCGACGGGCCTGCGAGGCCTCCACCAGGTCCCGCTCGGCGCCGAAGTGCCGCTCCAGGTCGGCCGTGCCGTACCGGAGGCAGCCCCCGTGCCAGTTGAGGATGCCCGCGAGCCAGTTCTCCAGCTCCCCCACGTACCCGTCGAGCAGTTCCCTGGCCGCCTGCTCCAGCCCGAAGTCCTCGTACATGACCGGGAGTTCCTTCTGCGCGACGTGCTGGAACTGGCCCAGCCGCGAGTGCATCAGGTCGTCGACGATCCGGACCCCGGACGGGTAGTCGCAGCCGAAGAAGTTCTGCACCACCAGGACGGCGTTGTGCAGCTCGCCCTCGTACTCGACCTCCTTCTGGTACGAGAAGAGGTCGTTCATCATGCACGCGTAGTCCATCGCGGAGTTCTCCAGCGCGCGCATCGAGCCGTGGTCGTACACCTCCTGCGGCACGGTCTGCCCGTGGCCCAGGCGGGAGAGGCTCGTGGTGAGCTCGGAGCCGAAGGTGGAGCGGCGCATCTCCAGGTAGTCCACCGGGTCCGGGATCCGGTTCTGGATCTGGTTGGCCAGCTCCCAGATCCAGCTGTCCAGCATCACCTCGACGGCCACCCGGAACCGGCCCCTGGCCTCGACGGCCATCGGGCCGGCGGTGCGCTCCCAGATGTCGGCGAGGCCGCGCTCCAGCGCGTTGACGGGCTCCGGCGCCGGGGTGCCGTCCACCGGCATGAACAGGGACAGCCGCGCGTTGGCGGCCTTGGCGCCGCCCAGGTCGCGGGTGCGTCCGAAGGCCCGGGGGTAGTAGTCGTCGGCCCAGGTGCCCCAGGCCAACCAGGCGGAGGCGATGTCGAGTTGGTCGGCGGTGGCGTCCGGGTGGAGGCCGGCCGCGCAGAGCGGGAGGTCGTAGTCGCGCATCGACTCGGCGTCCCAGATACCGGATGCGGGGACGCCCGGCTCCGCCGCCAGCAGCCCCATCCGCCCGGCCCACTCGATCACGCGCTCCCGGGCGCCGTCCAGGTGCGGGCTCAGCCGGAGCTCGTACGGCAGCTCGAACTCGGGCAGCAGGGACGGCCCGACGGCCTGGTGCGGCACGTGGCCGTGCGACCGCGCCCGCCGCACGGCCGGGCCCGCCGCACCCTCGGCCGCCCCCGCCGGGCTCGCCTCCGCCGGGCTCGCCTCCGCCGCGGCCGCCTCCGCCGCTGCCGCCGAAGCCCCAGCGGCCGTGCTGCGCAGGATGTCCAGCGCCGAGGTCCCGATGCCGCCGATCGCGTACTGGTCCCACCAGTTGCCGCCCCCGGGCCCACCCGGCAGCCCCGGCAGCCCACCGCCCGAGCCGGGCGCCACCTCGCCGCCCGAGGCCGCCGAACCGGACGAACTCGCCGCCGCCCCACCGCCGTTCATGTACCGGCTGGAGCGCAGGTGCCACTCGTGCCCGCCGGACTGCCAGTCCTGGAGGCCCTTGACGTACGCCATCACCCGGGCACGGCCCGCCGGGTCCAGCCCGGTCTCCGCGAACAGCACCGGCAGTTCGGTGAACACGGTGTTCTCGAACTGCTGCAGCCGCGAGGTGAGCAGGTCGTTGACCGCCTCGGCGGCCTCCTGGGTGGAGCACTCCAGGAACCGCTCCAGCACCAGGATGCCGTTGCTCAGCTCGCCCTCGTCCTCCACCTCCCGCTGGTACGAGAAGATGTCGTTGCGCAGGTGCACCCCGTCGGAGAAGGCGTCCATCAGCACCCGCAGCGCCCGCGAACCCGACACCTCCTTCGGCACCTCGGCGCCGGCCGCGTACTCGACCAGCTGCGCGGACCAGGGCGCGCCGCCGACCTTGCGGCGCATCTCGATGTACTCGACCGGGTTGGCCACCCGGCCCTCGTTGATGTTGGCGAGCTCCCACAGCGACTCGTTGAGCAGGTTCCGGGTGCTCGCGGCGAACCGGATCCGCCAGTCCTCACCCATCACCGGCACGGTGCGCCGCCACAGGTCGGCCAGGCCCGCCTCGACCGGGTTCTCCGGTTCCGGCAGCTCGGCGGCCGGGTCGGCCGGCATGAACAGCGGCAGCCGGTCGAGGTGGGCCTTGCCCGCCCCGCGGTCGTTGGTGCGCTTGTACATGTCGAGGAAGTGGTCGTCGAAGAAGAAGACCCACACGTACCAGTCGGTGACCAGGGACAGCGCCTCGGCGGAGGCGTCGGGGTGGGTGTACGCGCAGAGCAGTCCGTAGTCGTGGGCCTCCAGGTCGGCCTGATCCCAGATCCCCGACCCCTCCAGCATCCCCATCTCCCGGGCCCAGCCGGTGGAGTGGGCCCGTGCCTCGTCCAGATGCGGGTTGAGGCGTGCCGGGTGCGGCACGTAGAAGGACGGCAGTTCGAACGGCTGGGTCACGGCGGGCGGGCCTTTCTGGACGTGTCGAATTGGACCAAGAATGACCCGCCGTCAGCTCGCCGCACCGTCACAACAGAAACAGTCATATGAAATGACTCGTTCCCCCCGTCCAGATCCACCCACCCGGCCGAGCGCCCTCCCCAACCCCCCACGCCCCCGCGCCCGCCGCCTCACGGACGCCGCACCGCCCCCGCCCCGGGACCCCCGGCGGATGCGACAGGCGCGGGCAAAAAATATCCCTCGCGCCCCCGCCGGCACCCCCGGCAACCGCTCCGCCAACGAACAATGCAGCTCTGGCAAGGCCTTGAACAGACAAGACTTCCCCGGCTACGGGCGTGTTGACCGCGTACGCCAACGCCGCTTCCACCAGACTGGGCGCCGACCCGACGTCAACTCCGAGGAGGGCAAGCCCATGAACGTCACCGTCCGGCTCGCACAGCAGCCCGAGGCCGACGAACTGCTCGGACGCAGCGCGCTCGCCGCACTCGTCGGCATGCTGCTGGACCAGCAGGTCCCGATGGAGTGGGCGTTCACCGGCCCGCTGACCATCGCCCAGCGCCTCGGCCACGACGACCTGGACGCCCACGAGATCGCCACCTACAACCCGGAGGAATTCGTCGCGCTCCTCTCCGCCAAACCGGCGGTCCACCGCTACCCGGCCGCGATGGCCAAACGGGTGCAGCAGCTCTGCCAGTTCCTCGTCGCGCAGTACGACGGCGACGCGGCCGCGCTGTGGAAGAACGTCCGCACCGGCAAGGAGCTGCTCAGCCGGCTCAACGCCCTGCCCGGCTTCGGCAAGCAGAAGTCGCAGATCTTCCTGGCCCTGCTCGGCAAGCAGTACGGGGTACGGCCGGAGGGCTGGCGCGAGGCGGCCGGGGTGTACGGCGAGGAGGGCGCGCACCGCTCGGTGGCCGACATCACCGGCCCCGAATCGCTCACCCTGGTGCGGGAGTTCAAGCAGGAGGTGAAGCGCGCCGCGAAGGAGGCCAAGGCCGCCGCCAAACCGCGCACCACCACCCGCACGTCCGCCGCCCCCACCCCGACCGGGGTGCGCTGAGCACCGGCTGACCCACCCGGCCGGCCGTACCGGGGCCGGCCCCGCCCAGAGCGCGACGCGGGCCCCGGCCGCGCCGCGCGACCGGGGCCCGTGAACGGGAGCGCTCCGTCAGGCCACGACGGGTGCCTGCTGCTCCGCGGTGGAACCGTCCGCGGAGCCACCCGCGCCCCCGGAACCGGCCACGGCCCCGAGCGCCTTGCGCCGCCGCGGCAGCGCGAACATCAGCAGGAAGACCGCGAGCAGCACCCCGGCGACCCACCACATCGCGTGCACGAAGGCCCCGCCGAACGCCGTCCCGACCGCCTCCGGCGCGACCACGTCGTCCATCGCCCCGAAGAAGGCCACCGACACCAGGCCGAGCCCGAGCGCGTTGCCCACCTGCTGCACGGTGTTGATCAGCCCGGACGCCGAACCGGCGTGCTCACGCGGCACCTCGGCCAGCACCGCGTCGGTGATCGGCGCGACGATCAGCCCCATCCCGAGGCCCATCACCACCAGCGGCAGCGCCATCTGCCAGGCGGTGATCGTCGTCCCGTACCGGTCCGCCTCCCAGATGTAGACGAGCACGCCCGCCGCCATCACCAGCGCGCCGGTCTGCAGCACCTTCCGCCCGAACCGCGGCACCAGCTTCTGCACCGACAGTCCGGCCGCCGTGGAGACCGCGATCGAGAACGGGATGCCGGTCGCGCCGGCCTTGAGCGGGCTCCAGCCCAGCCCGATCTGCATGTAGAGGGTCCAGACCAGGAAGTAGATGCCGAGTGCCACGCCGAAGGCCAGCTGCACGCAGATCCCGGCCGCGAAGGACTTCACCCGGAACAGCGCCAGCTCCACCAGGGGCGAGCCGTCCCGCCGCGTCTTGACCTTCTCGTACGCCACGAACAGCGCGAACACCGGCAGGCTCCCGGCCATCGACAGGTAGCCCCACAGCGGCCAGCCGGCCTCCCGGCCGTGCGTCAGCGGGTAGATCAGCATCAGCAGGCCGAGACTGGCCAGCGCCACGCCCACCAGGTCCAGCTTCAGCGCCTGGTCGGCCTTGGACTCGTCGATGAAGCGGCGGCCCAGCAGCAGTCCGGCGATGCCGACCGGCAGGTTGATCAGGAAGATCGGCCGCCAGGCCAGGCCGAACAGGTCCCACTCGGTGAGCAGCGCACCGATCATCGGACCGGAGACCGCGCCCAGCCCGACCACCGCGCCGAACAGGCCGAACACCTTGCCGCGCTCCTCCGCCGGGAAGGTCGCGTGGATGATCGACAGCACCTGCGGCACCATCAGCGCGGCCGTGCCGCCCTGGAGCACCCGGGTCGCGATCAGCATCTCCGGGCTGGAGGCCAGCCCGCACAGCGCCGAGGCCAGCGTGAAGCCGCCGATCCCGATCAGGAACACCCGCTTGCGGCCGTGGATGTCACCCAGCCGGCCGCCGGTGATCAGCCCGATCGCGAAGGCCAGCGCGTAGCCCCCGGTGACCCACTGGACGGCGCTGAACGAGGCGCCGGTGTCCTGCTGGATGCTCGGGATGGCGATGTTGACGATGGTCACGTCCACCAGGTCCATGAAGGAGGCGACCATCACGATCGTCAGCGCGATCCACCTCCGGCGCTCCGCTGCCGCGGTGCCCATTCCGTACTCCTCTACCTTTTCCACGTCCACGACAGTAGCGGGCATCTAGGTCAGAATCTGTCCCAGTTGGTCCGGCATTCTGGACGGCACGAGCGACGGCACGAGCGAGCGAAGCATCGAGAGGCGCACATGAGCGACACCCCGGCCCGGCTGTTGAACCTCCTCTCGCTGCTCCAGACCCCGCGCGAGTGGCCCGGCAGCGAGCTCGCCGAACGGCTCGGCGTCAGCCCCCGCACCATCCGGCGCGACATCGACCGGCTGCGCGAGCTCGGCTACCCGGTGCGGGCCAGCATGGGCGCGGAGGGCGGATACCGGCTGGTCGCGGGCACCGCGATGCCCCCGCTGCTGCTGGACGACGAGGAGGCGGTGGCCATCGCGGTCGGGCTCCGCGCGGCGGCCGGGCACGCCGTGGTCGGCATCGAGGAGGCCTCGGTACGGGCGCTCGGCAAACTGCTCCAGGTGCTGCCGGGCCGGCTGCGGCACCAGGTCGGGACGCTCAACTCCGCGACCGTGCCGTTGCTCGCCGGGGACGGCCCGACCGTCGACCCGGAGGACCTCACCGTGCTCGCCCGCGCCGTCACCGCCCGGGAGCGGCTGCGCTTCGGCTACCGGGCGTACGACGGCGCCGAGACCAGTCGGCAGGTCGAGCCCGAGCGGCTGGTCTCGGTCGGCCGCCGCTGGTACCTGGTCGGCTACGACCTGGACCGCGCGGACTGGCGGCTGTTCCGGGTCGACCGGCTGAGCGGCCCGGCCGCCACCGGCGTCCGCTTCACCCCGCGCCCGCTCCCCGCCGAGGACGCCGCCGCGTACGTGGCGGGCAAGCTGCGCCGCCCGTCACCGAGCGGCACCGTGGTCGCCACCGTGCACGCCCCGGCCGAGCGGGTCCGCGACAGCCTCCGGCCGGGCGACTCCGAGGTCGAGCCGATCGACGGGCACAGCTGCCGGCTCCGCTCCCGTTCCGACTCGCTGGAGTGGACGGCGATGCGGCTGCTGTCGCTGGACTGCCCCTTCGAGGTGCACGAGCCGCCGGCGCTGCGCGAGCACCTGCGCCGGCTCGCCGACCGCGCCCACCACGCGGCCGGCCCGGAGGCTCGGACCCCGGGCCCCGCCCTGGGGGCCGGCTCCTGAGGCCGCGACCCGAGGGCCGGAACCTAGGCCTCGACCCGGAACCAGCCGTTGCCGGAGCGGAACCAGAGCACCCCGTCCCGGCCGTGCGCGCACCCCCGGTCGAGGCCGCCGGGGACGCCGACCCGCTCGCGGCGCACCTCCCGCCAGCCCTTCCGGCTCTCCCGTTCGCACCGGATCAGCTCGCCGCCGGGCTGGAGGAACACGGCCCGGTCCCCGGCGATCGCGAAGCCCACCGGCTGGCGGGCCGGCAGCCGCATGACGACGGGCTCGCCGCCGTCCGGGTCGATCCCGGTGAGGTGGCTCCTGTCCCCGTACCAGGCCAGCCAGGCCCGCCGTCCCTCAGTGGCGGCGGCGAGGCCCTCCAGCGGCTGGTCGCCCAGCTGCCCGAAGTCCGGCCGCCAGACGATCCGTCCGGCGGTGTCCAGCCCGAGCAGGCCGTACTGGCCGAGCGGGTTGTCCCCGTAGTTGCCCTCGTCCCCGAAGGCGAGCCAGATCCGGCCGTCCCGGTCGGTGGTCAACGCCTGGACGTCGTCGCCGAGTTGCAGCTCCCGGGTCAGCCGTCCGTCCGGCCCGAAGACCTGGCCGTTGCGCTCCCAGCCGTCCGCCGACTCCTCGGCCCTGCCTCCGACCAGCAGCACCCGGCCGCCCGGCAGCAGCGCCAGGAAGTCCGGCGGGACCCCGACCCCGGTGAGCGGCACCCGCCACTCGCCCCGCGGGCCGCGCACCACCACCTCGCCGTCGAACGGCAGCCGGGCGCACGGCCACGAACCGGCCGGTGCCGCGTACCGCTCCGGCACCACCAGGACGGCCAGCTCCCCCTGCGGCCCGACCGTCCAGGTCAGGGCCCGGTGGCCGGCCCGGACGCCCTCCGCGGGCAGCCGCCAGACCTCGACCGGACGGTCGGACACCGGTATCGACATCGATCGGGCCCCGCTCAGACCCCGTACTCGGCGGTCAGCAGCGCCCGGCCCAGGGTGTGGAAGGTGAGGTTGAAGCCCACCTGGGCCGGCGGGGTGTCGGCGGCGACGTCCAGCTTCTCCACGTCCAGCGCGTGCACCGCGAAGACGTAGCGGTGCGGGGCGCCGGGCGGCGGGGCGGCGCCGTCGTACCGGTTGCCCGGGAAGTCGTTGCGGCCGTGGAAGGAGGCCTCGCCGGGCAGGCCGGCGTCCGAGGAGCCGGCGCCGCGCGGCAGGCCGGCGGTGTCGGCGGGCAGGTTCAGGGCGAGCCAGTGCCACCAGCCGGAGCCGGTCGGCGCGTCCGGGTCGTAGCAGGTGACCGCGATGCTCCGGGTGCCCTCCGGCAGGCCCGACCAGGCCAGCTGCGGCGAGAGGTTGCCGTCGGCGTGGACGAACTCCCGGCCCAGCGTGCCGCCTTCGGTGATGTCCTCGCTGCTCAGCGGGAAGGACGGCACCTGCGGAAGGAACTCGTACGGCAGCGGCGCGCGCTTGCTCATGGGCTGGTCACCTCTCACGGTCGGAATGACACAGGTCACTCTAAACGGCTCGCCGTAATCGGGTGCGTGTGCGATCCCGCCGCCCCTAGAGTCGACGGCATGGCCTCCAGAATGACCCGTCTGCTCTCCGACTCGCGCGACGCGCTGTTCACCATGCTCGGCCTCCAGGCCGTCATCTGGTCCGTCCAGGTGGTCAACTGGCTGGACGACTACGGGCTGTCGCAGGGGTTCGGCCTGCGCTCGGAGCGGATCGGCGACCTGCCGGAGATCTTCACCTCGCCGTTCCTGCACTTCGGTTGGGACCACATCGCGGCCAATGCCTGGCCGCTGTTCCTGCTCGGCTTCCTGTCCGCCTACCGGGGCATGAAGAAGTTCCTGCTGGCCAGCCTGGTGATCACGATGTCCGACGGGCTGCTGGTCTGGCTGCTGGAGAGCCCGAACACCGTGACGGCCGGCGCGAGCGGCCTGGTCTACGGCTACCTCGGCTACGTGGTGCTGCGCGGCGTCCTGGACCGCAACGTGCTGGACGCGGCGGTCGGCATCGTCATCGCGGCGGTCTACTCGACCATCCTGATCGGCGTGCTGCCGGTCACCCCGGGCGTCAGCTGGCTGGGCCACCTGGGCGGACTGATCGGCGGGCTGGCCGCCGCCTTCCTGCTCCGCAGCCGGCCGGCCGAGCAGCGGGCCCCGAAGCCCGCCGCCGCCCCGGACAGCCCCGGATCCGCCCTGCTCAAGCAGCTGGACGACCTGGGCCTGTAGCCCCCGGCCCGGCGGCCGTCGGCCCGGTAGCCCACCCGGGCCATCAGGTATAGACCAATCCCACCCCTGCGGCTAGCGTGGACGGCTCACCCTCCCCCAGCTCCGGAGCCGCACCGTGGAGTCGTCCGTCCTCGCCTTCGCCACCGACCTGCTCGACGAGGGCGCTGACACCTTCTTCGGCAACCTCACCGACCGCGCCGGGGTCGGCGGCGTCACCCTCGCCTCCGTCTACCACGAGGCCCGCGACGTCTTCCCGCACAACCCCCGCCGGGTGGTCCGCTACCTGGAGCCGGGCGCGGCGTACTTCCGCCCCGACCCGGCCGCCTGGCGGGGCCGCCGGCTGGCCCCGGCGCCGTCCACCGCGATCGGCGACCGCGACCCCTTCGCCGAGGCCGGCGAGGAGGCCCGCCGCCGCGGCCTGAAGCTGCACGCCTGGACGGTCTTCTGCCACAACGACCGGCTCGGCTTCGCCCACCCCGACTGCGCCCCGGCCAACGCCTTCGGCGACCGCCACCTCACCGAGCTCTGCCCGGCGAACCCGGAGGTCCGGGAGTACGCGCTGACCCTGGTGGCCGAGCTGGCCCGGTACGGCGTGGACGCGGTCCGCGCCGAGTCCCTGCACTTCCACGGGCTGCGCCACGGCTACCACCACGAGCGCTACTTCGAGGAGCTGGGCCCGACCGCCGAGGCCCTGCTCGGGGTCTGCTTCTGCCCGCACTGCCGCGCCGCCGCCACCGCCGCCGGGGTCCCGGCCGAGGAGGTGGCCGAGGCGGTCCGCGCCGAGCTGCGCCACCGGCTGGCCGACGAGTCCGCCGCCGCCCGGCCCGCCGACCTCAGCGCCCTCGCCGACGGCGCCTTCGCCGCCTACGTGGACGCCTCCGCCGCCACCGTCACCGCGCTGGCCGCCGACCTCTCCGAGCAGGCCCGCCGGCACGGCATGCGGCTGAGCTTCATGGACGGCGGCGGCCCGGGCACCGGCTGGCTGGCCGGCATCGACCTGCCCGCCCTCGCCGGGGCCGCCGACCAGATCGAGACCCTCGGCTACGCGAAGACCCCGGAGGCCGTCCGGGAGAAGCTCGCCGCCTTCGCCCTGCACGGCGTCCACCCGAAGTCCATGGCGGTGATCCTGCGCCCGATGTCCTCCGACTGCGACGGCCCGGAGAACCTCGCCGCCAAGATCGCCACCCTGCGCGAACTCGGCGTCCCCGAGGTCGAGTTCTACCACTACGGCCTGATGCGGCTGTCCTCCCTGGACCGGATCGGCGCCGCGCTCTCCGCCTGAGGCCGGCCGCCGCCCGCCCCGGAACCGGTCACCGCCGCCGCTTGGACGTCCCGAACAGGCTGCGCGAGATCTCCTGCCCGAGCTGCTTCCCGGCCGAGCGCGCGAAGGACTTGACGCTCGGGTTGTTCAGCAGCGACCCGAGCAGCCCGCCCACGCCCGCCTGCTCCCGCGCCTTCCCCTCCCGCTCCTCCCGCCGCGCCGCCGGCTCGGGAGGAGCCGAGGCGGGAGGCCCGGCCGGCGCCGCCTCCGGCCGGGGGGCGCGCGCCGCCAGCTTCTCGTACGCCGACTCCCGGTCGATCGCGTCCCGGTAGCGCGCCGTCAGCGGCGAGGCGTCCACCACCGCCCGCAGGTCCGCCGCCTCGATCGGCCCCATCAGCGACTGCGGCGCCCGCAGCCTGGTCGCCGCGACCGGGGTCGGCGCGCCCTTCTCGGAGAGGACGGTGACCACGGCCTCGCCGGTGCCCAGCGAGGTCAGCACCGCGCCGAGGTCGTACGAGGAGCGCGGGAAGGTCGAGACGGTGGCCTTCAGCGCCTTGGCGTCGTCGGGGGTGAAGGCGCGCAGCGCGTGCTGCACCCGGTTGCCCAACTGCGCCAGCACGTCGGACGGGACGTCCCGCGGCGTCTGGGTCACGAAGAAGATGCCGACGCCCTTGGAGCGGATCAGCCGCACGGTCTGGGTGATCGCCTCCAGGAAGGCCTTGGAGGCGCCCTTGAACAGCAGGTGCGCCTCGTCGAAGAAGAACACCAGCTTGGGCTTGTCCGGGTCGCCCACCTCGGGCAGCTCCTGGTAGAGGTCGGCGAGCAGCCACATCAGGAAGGTGGAGAACAGCCGCGGCCGGTCCTGTACGGCGGGCAGTTCCAGCACCGAGACCACGCCCCGGCCGTCCGGAGCCGTCCGCAGCAGTTCGGCGGTGTCGAACTCGGGCTCGCCGAAGAACGCCCCGGCGCCCTCGTTCTCCAGCACGGTGAGCGCCCGCAGGATCACCCCGGCGGTGGCCGCCGAGAGCCCGCCGATGGTCCGCAGCTCCTCCTTGCCCTCGGGCGAGGCGAGGAAGGCGATCACCGCGGTGAGGTCCTTGAGGTCGTAGAGCTCCAGGCCCTTGGCGTCGGCGTAGTGGAACACCAGGGTGAGCGAGGACTCCTGGGTCTCGTTCAGGTCGAGCACCTTGGCCAGCAGCAGCGGCCCGAAGCTGGTGACGGTGGCCCGGATCGGGATGCCCGCGCCCTGCCCGCCGAGCGCGTAGAACTCGGCGGGGCAGCCGCGCGGCTCCCACTGCTGCCCCACCTCGGCGGCCCGGGCACCGGTCCGCTCGCTCGGCGTCCCGGGCGCGGCGACACCGGAGACGTCCCCCTTGATGTCGGCCAGGAACACCGGCACGCCCTGCGCGGAGAGCTGTTCGGCGATCAGCTGGAGGGTCTTGGTCTTGCCGGTGCCGGTGGCCCCGGCGACCAGCCCGTGCCGGTTGAGCACGCCCAGCGGGATGCGCACCTGGGCGTCCGGGTACGCGGTGCCGTCCAGCAGCACCGCGCCGAGGTCGAGGGCAGGGCCGGTGAAGGCGTACCCGGCGGCGATCTCCCGGACGGCCTGCGGGGTGAGGTCGGAGTCCATCGGTGAACACTCCTGAGCGGATCGGAACGCTTCGGAACGCTTCGGCATCGGCACGGAACCCGATCGGCACCGGGCGATGTTCGCGACATTTCCCATCAAACAGCGGCATTCGTCCATGCGCAGTTCACACCGGCGCGCGTGGCGGAGCCTCGGCTGCTGCGCCATCCGCCGTCCGAACGGTAGGCTTTCCGTGTGATCTTCAAGCGCATCGGCAATGGGCGGCCGTACCCGGATCACGGCCGGACGAGCACCCGCCAGTGGGCTGACGTCGCCCCGCGCCCGGTGCGACTCGACCAGCTGGTGACCACCAAGGGCCAACTCGACCTCGAAACCCTCCTGGCCGAGGACTCGACGTTCTACGGGGACCTCTTCGCCCACGTGGTGAAGTGGCACGGCGACCTCTACCTGGAGGACGGCCTGCACCGGGCCGTCCGGGCGGCGTTGCAGCAGCGCCAGGTGCTGCACGCCCGCGTCCTCGAAATGGAGTGACGGACCCCCGACCGGGCCGTCGGACCCCCACGGGCTTTCCGGACCGCCCCCTCGCCACCCGGCGGAGGGCGGTCCGCGCGTACCCCGGTACCCCCTTTCGGGTACCGGGGTACGCCAGATGATGATCGTTTAGTACCTTCGAGGCTGTCCGGCACTACGCTGCTGACTACGGCCGCGACCAGGGGATTCCGCCCGCACCGGGGGAAGCCCCCACCCGGCCGATCCGTCATCCCGACCCCGCCCTGGTACGAGGGGGAGACAAACCGTGAGCATGTTGACTCCCCAAGGCCTCAAGGGGAAGCAGTACCGCGTCACCGGCAACACCTACCCGCGCCTGGGCCGGCCTCCGAAGAAGAGCCGCAAGGTGATCGCCGCACTCGCCGGCCTGCTCGCCCTGGCCCTGGTCGCGCTCGGCGGCGTGCAGCTGTACGACATCTTCACCGGCAGGAACAAGAACGCCTCGGCCCAGGCCTGCGCGGACCCGTCCGGCAAGCCGCTGGCCGCCCCGACGCCGGGGGCCGCCCCGGGCACCCCCGCCGCCTCCGGTGCGCCCGCCGCCGCGCAGGGCGACCCGCACGCCGTCCCGCAGGCCTCCGCCGTCACCGTGAACGTCTACAACGCCACCACCAAGGCCGGGCTGGCCGGCCGGACGGCCGAGGAGTTCAAGAAGCGCGGCTTCGTCATCGGCAAGGTCGGCAACGCCCCGGCCGAGCTGGACAAGAAGGTGCCCGGCACCGCCCAGGTGATCGCCGGTCCGGCCGGCGCCGGCGCGGGCACCCTGGTCGGCTCGCAGATCGCCGGGGCCGCCGTCACCGCCGACGCCCGCACCGACACCACCGTGGACTTCGTGATCGGCGACAGCTACAACGCCCTGCTCGACGAGACCCAGGCGGCCGCCGCCCTCGCGCTGGCCACCAAGCCCTCCCCCGCCCCGACCGCCACCGGCAGCTGCTGAGGCGGCACCGACCGGACGCGCGGCACCACCGAACACCGAGAGCCCCCGGCAGACGC
>NZ_JBHUAL010000024.1:0-63347 GCF_042789775.1 Kitasatospora sp. NPDC056800
CCGTTCATCTGTGCGCGAGGGGGGAGTTGAACCCCCACGCCCTTTCGGGCACTGGAACCTGAATCCAGCGCGTCTGCCTATTCCGCCACCCGCGCATCTGGGTGATGAGGAAAACTATAGACCATCCGGAGGGGTACCTCCGACCACCTCCGGGCAGACGGCCGGGGGCTACTCCGCTCCCAGGATTCGGAGGCCGTGCTCCTCCTGGAAGTACGCGTAGTCCTTCAGGTTCAGCGTCGCCAGCGGAAGGTCGTAGGTGAGACAGCAGGCCGCGATCCACATGTCGTTGACGGGACGCGGAAGACCGGCCTTCAGGCCGGCCGCCGAGAGCCTGCCCCCGCCAACCTGCGCTTGTGCGTCAGGGACGTGACGTCGGTGTCAAGAATGACAGGCTGCACCTTGCTCCCTCAGGCCACGTTCCGCTGGCGTTCGGCGCGGACGAACGCCAGGAACTCGTCGAGCTCTTCGTCCGACTCGAAAGTGTCGGCCTGGAGCTCATCGAGGGACCGTATGGGCTGCGTGTTCTTGGCTGCCAGCAGTTCCTCGACCGTGACTCGGGGGCGCGCGGGCGGGTAGATCGGGCGTTCAACTTCCGAGGCGCTCATGAGTGGCCTCCCGCAAGTGATCGGCTAGGGCTTACGAAAGCCATGATAGAGCCCGATCACACCGGGTGATGCCTTCGCTACCCGTCCGCCGCCCCTGGGCTCCGCAGGCGGGGAGCGGCCATGGCGGTGTCTCCTTCCGCGGCCGCTCAGGCCTGGAACTCGTCGATGACGACGGCACCGGTCGGGCCGTACGTCTCCAGGGACTCCAGCACGTCGCCCGCCTCGTGGAGGCTGACGATGCGGGTATAGACCATCCGGAGGGGCACTTCCGACCACGTCCGGGCAGACGGCGGGAGACCGGGTCTACGCCGGGAGCTGGGGACTCTGGGGCGCGGGGGCGCGGAAGTGGCGGGCGAGGTAGCCGAGCCAGGCCTGCTCGAAGCTCTCGGCGAGCTGTGACTCGGGGGCGAACAGGTCGAAGGCGTGGTACGCGCCGGGGTAGAGGTGGAGTTCGACGGGGACGCCGTGGGCGCGCAGGCGCATGGCGTAGTCGAGGTCCTCGTCGCGGAAGGAGTCGAGTTCGCCGACGGCGACGAAGGTGGGCGGCAGGCCGCCGAGGTCCTTCGCGCGGGCGGGGGCGGCGTACGGGCTGACCTGGTCGGTTCCGGCGCGGTCGCCCAGGATCGCCCGCCAGGCGAGGAGGTTGGTGGCGCGGTCCCAGATGCCGAGGTCGGTGATCTCGTGGCTGGACGCGGTCCGGTTCCGGTCGTCGAGCATGGGGTACATCAGCGCCTGGAACAGCGGCGTGGGGCCGCCGTGGTCGCGGACCAGCAGGGCGGTGGCCGCCGCGACTCCCCCGCCGCCGCTCTGGCCGCCGATGCCGATCCGGGTGGCGTCCAGGCCGAGTGCCCGCGCCTCGTGGAGGAGCCACCGGTGGGCGGTGTGCCCGTCCTCGGCGGCGCCGGGGGCGGGGGTCTCCGGGGCGAGCCGGTAGTCGACGGCGGCGACGGCGCAGCCGAGCCGTGTGCTGAGCCGCTTGAGCCAGGGGTCGTCCTGGGCGGCGAAGCCGAGTACCTGCCCGCCGCCGTGGAACCAGAGCAGGACCGGCAGCGGGCCGGGCCCGGCGGTGGTGGGCCGTAGCAGGCGGATCGGCACGTCTGGGCCGTCGGGCCGGGTCGCGCGGTGTTCGGTCACGGTGACCGACGGGTCGTCGGGGGTGGAGTCGGCGACGGCCGCGGCGAAGGCGCGGAGGGTCTCGCGGGTGGCGGGGATGTCGGTCAGGTCGAACGCGCCGTTGGGGGTCATCGGGACGGCGTCGAGGGCCCGGCGCAGTTCCGGGTCGACCAGCAGGCGGGGAACGGGCATGGTCGTGCTTCCTTCCACCGGTGCTCAGGCCCGGAACTCGTCGATGACGACGACGCCGGTCGGCCCGTACGTCTCCAGGGACTCCAGCACGCCACTCGCCTCGTGGAGGCCGACGGTGCGGGTGACGATCCGGCCGGGGTTGAGGCGGCCGGCCTCGATCATGTTGAGCATGGTGCCGAACCGCTGGCCCTGCATCCCGAAGGCGCCCAGGAACTCCAGTTCCTTGACCATCATCACGTCGATCGGTAGCCCGACGTCACCCTTCTCCGCACCGGTGGTGTGCCCGAGTTGGAGGTGGCGGCCGCGCGTGCGCAGGGAGAGGACGGAGTTGCGGCAGGCCTCGGCGATGCCGACGGCGTCGACGGACACGTGGGCGCCGCCCCGGGTGAGGGTCCTGACCGCCTCGGCCGGGTCGTCGGTGGCGGCGTTGACGGTGTGGACGGCGCCCAGGGCGCGGGCGGCGTCCAGCTTCTCCTCGGAGATGTCGACGGCGATGACGTTGGCGCCGGTGGCGGCCGCGATCTCCACCGTGGACAGGCCCATGCCGCCGCCGGCCCCGTACACGGCGACCCACTCCCCGCCACGCACGCGGGCCTGGTCGACGACGCCGTGGAAGGCGGTCATGTAGCGGCAGGCGAGGGCGGCGACATCGACGAATCCGACGGCCTCCGGCACCCGGACGAGGTTGACGTCGGCGAAGCGGACCATGACGTACTCGGCGAAGGCGCCCCAGTAGGAGACGCCGGGGACGAGCGAGTCCACGTGCTCGCACACGTGCTGGTTGCCGCTGCGGCACATCTCGCAGGAGCCCTCGCCGGGGTTCATCGGGAAGATGACCCGGTCGCCGTCCCGCCAGTCCCGAACGTCCCGGCCGACCTCCACGACGGTGCCGGCGAACTCGTGGCCGAGGACGAACGGGGGCTTGACCTGCGGCCCTCCCGTCCAGAAGTCCCCGGCCCACAGGGCCCAGTCGGTGCGGCAGATCCCATTGGCGCCGACCCGCACGATGGCGCCGTCGGGCGGGCAGACGGGGTCGGGCACGTCACGGATGACGAGGGGCTGGTGGAGTTCTTCGATGACTGCGGCGCGCATGGACGCGACCTCCTCGGGGAAAGTCCACCGGTTCAAGTGGTGGACCTTGAAGCTATGCGCCCGCTTCGCCGCGTGTCAACCGCTTAGAGTGGTGGACATGAGTGACGAAGACGGCCGACGAGAAGGGCGCCAGCGCGCCAAGACCGACTTCCGGTTCGACGACGCACGGCTGTGCTTCGCCTTCGCCGGCACGCTCGCCGACCGCGGCAAGGAACTGCACGTCGAGCGGCTCGCCGAACCGGAGGACCTGAGCCGGTGGAGCGTGGAGAGCGGCTGCACGACGGTGGCACCGAGGTGCGACGAGGCAGAGCTGGAGGGAGCGAGGCGGCTGCGCGAGGCGATCCAGCGGACGGGCGTCGCGCTGGCGGAGGGGGCGCCGCCCGCGCCCGAGGACGTCGTGGTGGTCAACGGCGCTGCGGCCGAGGCGACTTCGGCACCGGTGCTCGCTGCGGACGGGGCATCCGTGCGGTGGGACGGGGACGGGATCGCGGCCGTGCTGTCGATGGTCGCGCGGGACCTGATCGCGCTCTGCGCGTCCGACGAGCAGCGGACGCGCGTGCGCATCTGCGGAAACCCCGACTGCGGAACGCCGTTCGTGGACACGTCGAGGGCGGGCGCGCGGCGCTGGTGCTCGATGAAGACCTGCGGCGCACTCGCGAAGAAGCGCGCCTACCGGGCGAAGGCGAAGTAGTCAGGGGCGGAGAACGCCTCGGGGCGGGGCGCCAGTTGGCGCCCAGCCCCGAGGGAGGGATGTGGAGGGGTGACTCAGCCCTCGATCGGCAACTCGCCGGCCCGGACCGCCGCGACGAAGGCGTTCCAGGAGGAGTCGGGGAAGAGGAGGGAGGGGCCGCCGGGGTCCTTGGAGTCACGCACCGGGACGGCGCCGGGGAGGAAGCCAAGGGCCACCTCGATGCACTCGCCCGCGTCGCCCGTGCTGTAGCTGCTCTTGCTCCAAGCAGCCTTTCTCAGATCGACGTTCTGCAAAACGGTACTCCTCCATCGCATCGGCGATCAGGGCCCTGGTTTCTCCTGGCGAGAGTACACCGCCGCGCATCATGTCGAAGTCCCGCCTGGACTGCTCGACAACCGACGGGGCGTCGCTGAAGTGCCCGCGATACAGGCTCTCCGAGTACACCCACTCCCTGCCGTCCGGCATCAGCATCAGCACCAGCGAGGCAGATGGCGCAACTGGCATCGCACTGCCGAACGGCATCACCTCGACCACGATGTTCGACTGCTCCGTCACCGCGAGAAGATGCTCCATCTGCCGCCTCATCACACCCGGCCCTCCGAAGACCGTACGAATGGCAGCCTCATCGAGCACCACCATGAGGGTCGGCCCATCAGCGACCAGGAAGCGGTGCTGCCGCATCAGCCGGGTCTCAATCCGCTCGGCTAGCAACTTCGGATTGTTGCGCGCGTTTCCAGTCGCGAACATCGCGCGGACGTACTCCTCGCACTGCAACAAGCCATTGATCCGAGAGTACTGAAGCACCCGAATCGCCAGCGCTTCGTCCTCCAGTTCCATGAACTTCTCGAACCAGTCCGCGCTTTCGATGTCCGCCTGCCAGTCCACCCGCTCCCACAGCCGGACCAGCAAGCCCCCCATGGCCAGGATTTCGTCAGCCCTCTCGACGGTCTCCCGGTCCATCGACCTCCTCCCACCCTCGAACCGGGTGATCACCGTGCGGGAGAAGCTCAGGAGCTTCCCCAGCTGCTCCTGGGTGTAGCCGGCTCGCTCACGCGCGAAGCGGAGCGCTTCGCCGAACATCTCCGCCGGGTTCGCCGTCGGCTCGAGCCCAAGGCGCCGATGTGCCACGTGTTTCCCCCTTAGGTGCCACGGATCTCCGTACTCCGTTTTGGTCGCAACCGTAACTCCGACACCCTCATCATTGATGCCGGAATGCAATCTTTTGCATGCATAGCGTTACATCGCGCGCCCCCTTCACACCCCCTCCGCCCCCGTGAGGTGCTCCCCCATGCTCTCGCCCCGTCGGCCCCGCGCGTTCGTCGCGCACCTCGACTCCCGCGCCGAATCCGCGCCCTTGGCGCGCTACTTGCTCCGCGCGTACCTCTCCGGGCTGCCCTCCGGCGACCGCTACTCGGACACCGCCGAGCTGCTCCTCGGCGAACTGTTCGCCAACGCCGTCCAGCACTCCGACGCGCCGGACGACCGCCACATCGAGATCCGCATCGCCCTGATCAACTCCCGCCTGCGGCTGGAGGTCCACGACGCCGGCAGCGGACACCCCACGCTCCACACCCCCGCCCCTTCCGACGAGCACGGGCGCGGCCTGTTCCTCGTCAACAAGCTCGCCGAGCGCTGGGGCTGCACCTCCCGTCCCGACGGCATCGGCAAGTTCGTCTGGGTGCTCGTCGCCCCCGCGCCCGCCACCGCCCTCGCCTGAAAGCCCGAACCCCCATGCAGCTCACGACCCTGGCCCGGCACGCCCTCTCCCGGGGTGCCACCCCGGCCGCGGCCTTCGCCCTGATCGCCCGCCTGGGCCACCCGTCCCTGCCCGTCGCGCGCGCCGTCTGCCTCGCCCTCGACATCCCCCTCGCCGAGACCACCCGCCGCCTGGCCGAGTGCTACGACGCCCTGCTCTCGAACCCCCGCCCGGACTCCGAGAACGACACTGGTGAACTCCTCGAAGCCCTCGGTGTCTTCGACGTCCCCAAGTCGCTCACCGATACCGAACTCACCGTCGTCGAACACTTCCTGGCCGCCATCGACGCCCACGGCAGCCTCCGCCCCGGCCACCGTCACGGCCTCCAGCGCTGGTTCACCACCGGCAACCTCACCACGGCCTACCTCTCCCTGGCCGCCGCCCATCCCATGCCCCGCACCGGCGACCCGGCCCTGTACTGGGCCACGCTCGTCACCGCCGGCGAACTCCTCACCGCTGCCCCCGGCCCCGACAGCCGCATCAAGTACGCCCTCGCCCACTGCCGCACCCAGGCCGCCCGCACCTGAACGCCCTGCGTGGGAAGTCGGCGGGGCCGACTTCCCACGAGCCGGTCACCGGCACACCGGATCGACGATCCGGTGATCAGGGCGAGGTGCCCGGGCGCGGACGCCCGGACCGCACGATTACGGAATCGTCAGCACCTGACCGACGTTCACCAGGTCCGGGTCGTCGATGCCGTTGGCCTGAGCGATCTCCAGGTAGCGGCTGCCGTCACCGTAGAAGCGCTCGGCCACGGCCCACAGGGAGTCCCCGGGCTCGACGGTGTAGGTCTGCACCGCGACGGGCTCCGGGGTCGGGACCGGCTCCGGCTCCGCGACCGGAGCCGGGGCCGAGACCGGGGCCTCGGCGGCGAGGGGGAAATCGGTGTTGGTGTCCGTCGCCCACCGCGCCCCGCCGTCCCGGGCGTACAGCACCACGTTGCGGTCGGCCTGCACGACCAGGCGGTCGACGTCCTGGCCGTCGGTCCCGGTGGACCACGCCGCACCGTCGCCCTTGTAGAGCACGAAGTTGCCGTCCTCCTGGAGCACGGCCCGCTCGACGCCCTGGTTCTGGGTCTCGGTCGCCCACACGACGGCGCCCGGCTCGGAGAGCACCAGGTTCCCGTCCCCCTGGAGGGTCAGCGTGTAGGCACCGCCGGTCAGGGACTGGCCGAGACCGAGTTCATTGCCAGCGTACAGAGTGTCACTCATGGATATTCCTTTCGGATAAGGGACTTGGCGTCTTCGCGCCCGGCTAGCGGCACGTCAGAGAGAGGCAGCCTCACCGCCGCCGGCGCACGAACACCAGTCCTTGGACTCTAGGTGCCATCGGGGTTTGCACACAATTCACCGCATCGGGTGACATCCCCGGCACGGCGGCCCCGCCCCTGCGGCCGCCCGCGACTGCCCCCCGATCACCCCGCCCCGCACGAGAAGTCGACCCCGCCGACTTCCTGTGCAGAGCAGTCTCCCCCGGCACGGCCGCCGGCGGTCCACCCCGTACGCGGCTGCCGGGCCTTCACTCGTGGTCGCGCAGGAAGGCCGGAATCCCCTCGCGGGTCGGGGAGTTCGGCAGGGGCGCCGGCTGGTCCTGGAGGAACGCGCCGATCACGGCCGCGGCCCGGTCGTTGTTGCCGTCGAGGCCGTTCCACATGTGGTGCCCGACCCCCGGCATGAACTGGGTGCGCTGGATCGCGGGGTCGGCGGCGAGGACGGCGGTCGCCCATTGGCGGACCTGCGAGGAGCACTCGGCGATCATCAGCATCGCGGGGGTCCGGGACCGCCCCAACTGCGGTGCGATGGACGCCGAGTCCCTGACCGTCCGCTGGACGCGGAGGCTGGCGGCGGGGCTGAAGGAGAAGTTCCGCGCGCTGTCCTCGACGGGGATGCGGTGCGCGTCGCCCGCGCAGTAGGCGGATGCGGTGTCGCCGCCCAGGTCGGCGGCGGTGAAGGCGTTGTCGCCCTCGGCCTGTCCGATCAACCCGGTGCCGGGGCTGAGGAGTCCGAGCCGCATGAGGCCGAACGCCACGGCGTAGCGGGGGACGTGCGTCGATCGCGGCCCGGTCGGGTCCGGGGCGAGGCCGCGCGCGGATTCGCGGCCCTGGTGCCCGGCGGTCCGCGCGGTGGGGCCGTCCATCGGGCCGGGTTCGGCGATGACCGCCCGGTGCACGCGCGCGGCGGTTCCGGGATCGGCCAGGGCCCGGGTGAGCACGACCGCGCCCGAGGAGAACCCGAGGACGTCGACCGCGCCCCCGCCCAGGCGGTCGACGAAGGCGCCGAGGTCGCGGACCGACCGGTCGGCCGTGTACTGGTCCATGGGGAGCAGACCGCTGCGTCCGCCGCCGGGCTGCTCGTAGGCGTAGACGTCGTAGCCCTGCCCCGCCAGGAGCCGCAGGAACCGGTGGTCGAGCAGCGAAATGCCGCGCACTGGACCGCCGTTGAGGTACACGAGCGGGACGGGGTGCCGGGGGCCGGGCCCGGCGGGTGGGTAGTGGTACACCGCGACGCTGCTGCCGGTGTCCAGGCTCCAGTGCTCCGTGGCCACGAACGGCAGGTCCGGCGGGTACTGCCGGGCCGTGGGCACGGTCGGGACGCAGACCGGCGCCGTCAGCGCCGCCGCGACGACCACCGGCAGGAACGGCACGAGCCGGGCCACCCGGGTGCGGCCCCGGCCCCGGCTCCGGCTCCGGCTCCGCCACAGTGCGAGGGCGGTCCCGCCCGCGAGGACCGGCAGCCAGGCGGCGAGCCCCGAGCCCGCCCCGTCCGTGAGGACGACCAGGGCGAGGAAGGCAAGGACCGACGCCAGGACGGCGGCCAGGGCCGACAGCGAGCGGGCGGCGCGGCGTAAGAGGGTCGCGGGCAGGGCGAACGTGGACAAGGCGGAGCCCTCCTTGTTTCGTAACGCTGTTTCAAAACGACGTTATCAAAGGCGGTAGGCTCCCCGTCATGGGAAGGCCGAAGACGAACGACGAGACCGTCGGAGAGCGCCTCGTGGCGTGCGCGACCGAATGGCTCGCCACCCGCCCGCAGGAGACCGTCACGGTCCGGGCCGTCGCCGCGGCCGCCGGGACCTCGACGACGGCGGTGTACTCCCTCTTCGGCGGCAAGGACGGACTGATCGCGGCCGTCCGCGACCAGGCCGTCGCCGGCCTGTTCCGCGCCGTCGCGGACGTACCGACCTCCGCGGACCCCCTCGCCGACATCTACGCCCTCGCCACGGCCTACCGGCACTGGGGGCTCGAACACCGCCACCTGTACACGGCGCTGTTCGGCGGGGTGCAGTCCTTCGAGCCGTCGGACACGGTCGGCACCAGCGACCCCGTCCGACCGCTCACCGCCGCGATCGACCGGGCCGTCGCGGAGTCCGTCCTCGACGGCCCGGCACCCTCGATCGCCCTCTCGCTCTGGGTGACCCTGCACGGGCTCGTCACCCTCGAACTCGCCGGAGCCCTCGACGCCCCCACCGCGCGGGCCGCGTTCCCGTCGACGATCCACGCCGCACTGCGCGGCTGGACGACCCCCGCGGTGTTCCGCGGACTCCGCGAAGCCGAACCCACCCCCTGACGAGTCCGCCCCGCGCGCGAGAAGTCGGACCGGCCGACTTCTCGTGCGCGCGGGCGGTGGACGCCGAGGGCTTGCCCGTACGGTCCGACCCCGGTCCGCCCCTGGACGGGGCGAGCCCAGGGCCGCTGTCAGTGGCGGTTCGTACGCTCCCCGCGTGACCATCGACGACCTCTCCTGGCAAGCGCACAACCTCGGCGGCGTCCACCCGCGCATGGCGCAGACCCTCCTCGACCTGGGCCAGGTCGAGCTGCTCGCCCGGGCGGCGCAGGAGCGCGGGGACTGGAACTGCGCGAAGGCGGCGGCACTGGAGCTGGGCGCGGCCGGGGAGTTCGAGCGGGCGCTGGCACTCCTGGACCCGTTCACGGACATCGGCTGGCGGGCCGCCGAGTGGGTCACCGCCGAGGTCATGATCCGGCAGGGCGAGGCCGACGAGGCCCTCGCGATGGTGCGCCCGGACGCGGCCGAGCTGGACGACGCCCACGTGTGCGTGCGCTACGCCGAACTGTCGGCGAAGGCCGGGCGGATCGACGAGGCCATCGAGGTGCTCACGCCCCACCTCGGGGCGTCCTGGCCGCTGTCGTGCCTGGTCGAGGCGACCGAGGGCCAGGGAGCGGACGACCAGGTCCTCGACGTCCTCGCCCAGGCCGCGGAGCGCGCGGGGACCGAGCCCGCGGACTCGCTGGAGCGGTGGCAGGTGCTGCTCCTGACCGCCCGGGTCCTGGAACGCGCCGGGCGTACCGACGCGGCCGTCGAGACCCTGCGCACCGAAGTGGCCGCCGGCCGGCACCACCCCGTCAACTTCCCCGAGTACCACGCGGAACTCCTCGCCCGGCAGGGCCTGATCGAGGAGCTGGCATCCCTCGCCGCCGACCAGCCCTACGCCGCCTTCGACGCGTACGCGAAGGCACTGGAGGACGCGGGGCGCGCACCCGAGGCCGAGGCCCTGCTGCGCGAACGCATCGAGGCCCACGACCTCTCGAACGACCGCGCGGCACTGATGGACCTCCTCGTCCGCCAGGGCAGGATCGACGAAGCCGTCGAGACCGGCCGGCCCACCTTCGACTACCACGACTGCGGGAACCTCCTCCACCGGACACTGGACCTGCTCGTCGACGACGGCCGCCCCGACCGCGCGCTCGAACTCGTGGAAGGGCTCACCGGCCCGTACGCCGAAGGGCACCCGGACGACGTCCTCCAGCTGCGGCTCCGGCTGCTCGGCGAGGCCGGCCGCTGCCCGCAGGGCATCGCGGAGGCCACCGCCCTCAACGAACGGCAGCCCGGCGCGTGGGACACCTCGCTGGCACGGCTGCTGGAGCTGGACGGCCGGCTGGAGGAGGCCGTCGCGCTCCTCCGCGCGTCCACCCACTACCGGGCCACCCTCGACCTGGCCGACATGCTGCTCCGGAACGGCCGCCCGGCCGAGGCCCTCGCCGCCATCCCCACCATCGCCGAGGAACGCGCGGCCGCCGAACGGCGGGGGTGGTGACAGAACCCTTCCGGCGAAAGTCGGGTGACCCCGCCGACGGCGGCGGCGACACTGGCGCCATGACTGGTTCCGCACCGCCTCGACTGCTTCGACCGCGTGCCCTGGCGCCCGGAGACCTCGTCGTCATCGCCGCGCTGTCCGGTCCGCTGCCGCCCGCGTACGAGCCCAACGTCCAGCGGACGGTGGTCGTGCTGGAGCGGATGGGATTCCGCGTACGTCGCGCTCCGCTCCTCGAAGCGGGCCACCGCCACTGGTGGAGCGCGGCCACCCCGGCGGAGATCGCCGGGGAGCTCAACGCCCTCCTGCGCGATCCCGAGGTGCGCGCGATCGTCGCCAGTGACGGCGGCCAGACGGCGCTCGGCTACCTCGACCTGATCGACGTCGAGGCGATCAGGGCCGACCCCAAGCCGATCCTCGGCTACAGCGACATCTCGCTGCTGCACCTGGTGCTCCACGCGCGCACGGGCCTGGTCGGGTTCCACGCCGACATGGCCGTCCCCGGCTTCGGCGGACACTGGCGGTCCGCGCCCGCGGCGCGCCAGGCTGAACTCGAGGCGCTCTACGCCAGGTTGCTGACCGGCACCGAGGCGATCGGCGCACTGCCCGCGAGCCCGTCATGGGAGTGCTGGCGTCCCGGCCGTGTCGAAGGGCCGCTGATCGGCGGGTTGATCAACCGGATCGTGCTGGCGCAGGCGACGCCCTTCGCGCTGCCGCTCGAACGGTTCGACGGCGCGGTGCTGTTCTGGGAGGAGATGGGCGGCCTGGCCTCGTACGTGTGGAGCTACCTGCACGTGATGCGGCACAGCGGCATCCTCGACCGGATCGCCGGCATGGTCGTGGGCGTCCCGCGCGAGATCGGCGGCCTCGAACCCGGCGCGTCCCCGACCCTGCGCGAGATCGTCCTCGACGTCCTCGGGGACCGTGACATCCCGGTCCTGGGCAACGTCGACTTCGGGCACGCCGGCCCCAATCTGCCGATGCCGGTCGGCGTCCGCGTCGGCCTCGACGCGCGGCAGCGGACGCTCGCCCTGCTCGAACCGGCGGTGGGGCCCCACGAGCCGACCAAGGGAGCCCCGCGCCGCACGACGTAGCCCCGGCGTATGACCCGGTACCCCGTGGGGGCTACGAACGACAACAGGACGGTTACCTCGACGGGTTGATCCGACACGGAGCCTCGGGACCCTAGCGTCTGTCCCATGAGACGCAATCGCCGTATCAGCGCAGTCGCGGTGCTGACGCTCGCCGCCCTCACCACTGGAACCGGCGCCGGGTTCGCCGCCACGGCCGGACCGTCGGCCGCACCGGTGGCCGCACCGGTGGCCACGCGCGCGTTCGCCACCGCACCGGCCGCGGCCGCCGCACCCGCGCGGACCTTCCAAGGCGCGCTCCCCGCGCCGACCGGCCCCTACGCCGCCGGCGAGGACGTCATCCACCTCACCGACACGAGCCGCCTCGACCCGTGGGTGCCGTCATCCGGCCCCCGCCAACTGGCCGTCACCATGGTCTACCCGGCCGTGCCCGGGACGGGGACCCCGGCCCCTTACATGTCCCTCGGCGAGGCAACCGGAATCGTCCAGCGGCAGAACCTGCCGGCGAGCTCCGGCATCACCCCACAGACCATCGCCGGCGTCACCACGCACGCCTTCGACGGCGCGCGGCCGCAGCCCGGCAAGTACCCGCTGGTGGTCCTCTCACCCGCGTACGAGGACCCGCGCGTCACGCTCACCGCGCTCGCGACCGACCTCGCCAGTCACGGCTACGTCGTCGCGCTCGTCGGCGACACCTACGAGGACAGCGGCGAGACGCTGGCGAACGGCCAGACGACGCCGTGCGCGATCTGCGGCGACCCGTCGCGGATCGACTCCATCCCCACCAACCGCGCGCGGGACGTGTCCTTCCTGATCGACCAGTTGACGCACGGCAATACCGCGTGGCGCCTGGCACACCTCATCGACAAGCACGAGATCGGCATGGCCGGACACTCCATCGGCGGAGCGGCGGCCTCCGCCGCGATGGTCGCCGACCCGCGCGTACGGGCCGGCGTGAACATGGACGGCGCCTTCAAGCCGGTCCCGACGCCCGGCCAGATCAACCGGCCGTTCCTCATGCTGGGTTCGCCCGACAACCACCCGGCCGGTGGCGGCGACACCACGTGGGGGCAGGCCTGGGACGCCCTCGGCGGCTACAAGAAGTGGCTGACGGTCGCCGGCGCCGACCACTTCAGCTTCAGCGACCTGGACCTGCTGCACGAGCAGGCCGGGTTCCCGGCGCCGCCCCTCTCCCCGGCACGCGGGGTGGAGATCACCCGCGAGTACGTGACGGCGTTCTTCGACCGGACGCTGAAGGGGATCGACGGTCCGCTGCTGGACGGCCCCTCGCCGGACAATCCGGAAGTGGTCTTCCAGCGCTAGTGCGGCGCCGGACTAGCCCCGCTGGGCGACCAGCCAGGCGAGCAGGCCGGTCACGGTGGCGCCGCCCGCCGCCGTGGCCATGCCCCGGACGAAGTACAGGGCGACGGTGCGCCGGACGACCCGCCACCGACGGCGCCGTCCGGCCACCTCGCCACTCCGTCCCGCCCCACCGGGCCGACCGTGCTCGAACATCGCGCTCCTCCTCATCCCTCGGGACGGCCGCCTCTCACGGCCTGGATCAACCCTGGCGGCGGACGGAGGCAGCACCGCGCCCGGTCGATGAGACCGGATGAAACCGGAGGCCTGCCGCCAGGAACCCGCGTTCAACTGACAGAACCGCCCCGCCACTTCATGATGGACCGACAGTTACGGACGAAATCTGACAGTCCATCGAGGGGTAGCGCAGCCTTGGCGGGAATCGTCGTTCCGACCAGCGAGAAGCTCCCGCCCGGGCCACGCAGGGACCTGGTCGAAGCCCTGCACGGGCTGTACCGGGGCGCGGGCAAACCCAGCCTCCGCGAGATCTCCCTCGGCATCAAGCAGCGCGACGAGCTGCCGACGACGGTGAGCCACGACACCGCGAGCCAACTGCTGCACGGCGTGGCCGTACCCGCCTGGGCGCGGGTGGAGTCCATGGTCCGGTACCTGGCCGGCACCGCCGTCGGGCGGCAGAAGCCGGACCCGGAGGACGAGGTCGAACGCTTCCACCGGCTCTGGCTGGCCGCCGACGACGCGGAACGGGACGTGCCGGCGCCACCCCCCAAGGCGGGCACCACGGATGCGGCGCTACGGGAGGAGCTCCGGTCCACCGACCCGGAGCGCCGCATCGCCGCCCTCTACCGCCTGGAACGGCTCGCCTGGCGCACCCCGCCGCAGGACCAGGAGGCCACCGAGCCGTCCTGGCCGTCGATGCTGGGCGACTTCCTCCGGGAGGCCCGCCCACTCGGGGGTTCCACCAGCCCGGAGCCGGATCCGGCCGAGGACGTCCAGGTGGCGGTGCTGATCCTGGGCCGTCTGCCCGAGCGGTATTCCGGCGGCCACTTCAACCTTTCGCGGCTCGATCTCCGGAACCTGGTCTGGGACGGGGCCCGGTTGTGGCGGGCCAACCTGAGTTCGAGCCTGTTGTCGGGCAGTTCCCTGGAGTACGCGCAGCTGGGAGACGCCCGACTCGTGGAGGCGACCCTCACCGGTGTCGACCTGGACTCCGCCGATCTCACCTCGGCCGACCTCACCCGGTGCGATCTCTCCGGCACGACCATGGTGGACACCAGGATCCCGGACGCGAACCTGTCCGGCGCCGTCCTCACGGGAACGGAGCTGGTGGGCGCCTCGGCCCCCCAGGCCAGGCTGCGGGGATGCAAGGCCTCGGGCGCCGACTTCCGCCACGCCGACCTGAGCGAGACCAGCTTCAAGTGGGCCGTCCTGACGAACTGCCACTTCGACCACGCCAAGCTCGCCAGCGCGGACCTCACCGGCGCGGTGCTGAGCGGCTGTTCCTTCGCCGGCGCCGACCTCTCCCGCGCGCGCTTCACCAAGCGCGGCCTCACCGAGGCCCAACTGACGCCGGCCCAGCTGCAGTCCATCAAGGTCGTACAGAACCCCGACTGACCGAACGCCCCCGACTGACGGCGTTCACGCGCCGCCGACCTTCCGCGCGGTGCGGGCCGGCTACAGCGCCGCCAGGTACGCCTCCAGGCGCTCGACCAGCTCTTCCGGGTGGCCGAGCATCGGGAGGTGGTCGCCCGGCATTTCGTCCGGCCGGAGGCCGAGCCGGTCGTGGACGAGCCGGCGCAGGAAGGCGGGCGGGAAGAAGCGGTCGCCGGTGGCCAGCAGGAACCTGGTCGGCACCTGCGGCCAGGCCTCCAGGGGCCACGGTGTCCCGAACGGCGTGGCCGACTGGCGTCGCCCGTGCTCGGTGAGGAGTTCCTCGGCCAGGGCGGGCGGGGTGTCGTGCAGGAAGAGGGCGCGCTCGTCCTCCTCCGCGCCCTCCGCCACGCCCCTGTCTCGGTCGGACTCGCGGCGGGCCTCCGGGTAGCCGGTGTTCTCCCACCACGCGCCCGGCGTCTCCCCCGGCGCCGGCACCTGGGCCTGGAGCATGACCAGCAGGTCCACCGGCAGCCGGGCGCACACCAGCGGGCCGGTGAAGCCGCCGAAGGAGTGCGCGACGACCACGAGCGGGCCCGTCCGGTCGCCGGCCGGCCATTCAGGAGCCACCGCCGACGCATCCGACGACGACACCGCCGACACCGCCGCGTCCGCGTACTCGGCCAGCCCGGCCGTGTCGTCCTCGCACGGCAGGTCCGGCGCGACCACCTCGTGGCCCCGCCCCCGCAGCTCGGCCGCCAGTGGCTCCCAGCACCAGGAATCGGCAGCCGCGCCGTGGATCAGCACGAACGTCGCCATGGAACAGTCCCCCTCGTACGCCGGTCAACTCCGGTATCCCGGACCTCTCCTTGCCGCGCGCGAGTGTACGACCCGCCTCCGACAGTCACCGGTGCACCCGCCCGCCTCCGCCCGGCCGCGCGCGGGAAGTCGGACCCGCCGACTTCCCGCGCACAACAGCGCCGGCTCACAGAGTGCGGAACGCGCCGTCCACGGCCTCGCAGGTCTCGTCCAGGTCGTCCTCCGTCACGGCGGCCGAGACGAACCAGCAGGCCATCCCGTACGCGTTGACGTGGATCCCCCGGCGGAGCAGCTCGTGGCGGAACGCGTGGTGGCGGGCCTGGTCGCTGCGGAGCAGGTCCCGGTAGTGCCGGGTCGGCTCGCCGTCGGCGGTGAACACCACCTGGAACATCGCCCCCACCCCCTGGACCGCGCAGGGGACGCCCCGGTCCCGGGCGGCCCGCCGGACGGCCTCCATGATCCGTCGGCCGCTCTCCTCGATGTGCTTCACGGTGTCCGGCCGGTTCAGCCTGCGCAGCGTCACCAGCGAGGCCGTCGCCGACAGCGGCGAGGCGTTGTACGTGCCGCCGTGCTTCACCCGTCCCTCGGCCACCGGCTCCATCACCGCGCGCCGCCCCGCGAAGGCCGCGATCGGCAGGCCCCCGCCGAGCGCCTTGGCGTAGACGGCGAGGTCCGGCACGACCCCGAACAGCGCCTGGGCGCCGCCGGGGCCGGTGCGGAAGCCGGTGCAGACCTCGT
Source organism: Kitasatospora sp. NPDC056800 (assembly GCF_042789775.1). Lineage (NCBI taxonomy): Bacteria > Bacillati > Actinomycetota > Actinomycetes > Kitasatosporales > Streptomycetaceae > Kitasatospora > Kitasatospora sp. NPDC056800. Next base: position 16,051 of record NZ_JBHUAL010000024.1, read on the forward strand.
CGAAGACCAGCACGATGCCGCGCGCCGTGCACTCCTCCCTCAGCAGCGCCAGGTATCCCGGCGCGGGCATGGTGCAAGCGTTGTTGGCGACGATCGGTTCGCAGACGACGGCGGCGAGTTCGCCCCGGTGGGCGTCCAGGACCGCGCGCAGCGCCCCCGGGTCGTTCCACGGGCAGACCACGACGTCGCCGACGACACCGGCCGGGATGCCGGCCGAGTGGGGCACGGAGCGCGGCGCGCCGTACGGCCCGGCCTCGGCGGGGTCGGGCCGGTTGGAGACGGCCAGGGTGTCCGACCAACCGTGGTAGTGGCCCTCGAACTTGAGCACCTTGGACCGCCCGGTGTACCCGCGGGCGGCCCGCACCGCCCCCTGCACCGCCTCGCTGCCCGAGTTGGCGAACCGGACCAGTTCCGCGCAGGGCACCATCTCCCGGATCAGTTCGGCGAGTTCGACCTCCACCGTGTTGCAGGTGCCGAACATCGTGCCGGCGCCCAGGACGGCACCGAGCGCCTCGGCGAGCTGCCGGTCGGCGTGGCCCAGCACCGCACTCCCGTAGCCGGCGAGGTAGTCCACGTACGTGTTGCCGTCGACGTCCCGGACCCGCGCGCCCGAACCGCCCACCAGGTAGAGCGGGTAGGGGTCGGGGCCGGTCGAGGTCAGCCGGGCGGAGGAGCTGACGCCGCCCGCCAGCGACTCCTTGGCCCGCTCGAACCACTGCCGGCTGCCGTCGGTCCGGCCCGGTACCGGGCCGGGGACATTCACGTGCGCCGGGCTGCGGCCGTTCGACTGCGCCGCCGGGTTACGGCCATTCATGTGCGACTCCTGTTTGGTCGAGGGTTGTCCGGGCACGCTCGGGGTGCCCTTCGTCGGGACGGGTTCCTGCCGGACGGCATCGCGAGCAGAGCAGAGCGGAGCAGAGGGGACGTGGGGCATGGCGGAGCGGACGGCGGTCGTCACCGGGGCGGGGCGCGGCATCGGGCGGGCGAGCGCGCTGGGCCTGCTGGCGGACGGCTGGACGGTGGTCCTGGTCGGCCGCCGCAAGGAGCCGCTCGCGGAGACGGCCGGGCTCGCCGCCCCCGCCGACCGCGACCGCGCCGTCCCCTTCCCCGCCGACATCACCGACCCGGTGGCCGTGGACGGCCTGTTCGAGTTCGTCGAGGAACGGTTCGGACGGCTGGACCTCCTGTTCAACAACGCCGCCGACGTCATGCCGTACACCCCGACCGAGGACGTGGCCGTCGAGGACTGGCACCGCGTGATGGACTCCATCGCCACCGGCACCTTCCTCTGCTCGCGCGCAGCCTTCCGGATCATGAAGCGTCAGACCCCGCGCGGCGGACGGATCATCAACAACGGCGCGCCTTCCGCACAGACGCCCCGCCCGGACTCCGCCGCCTTCACCGCCGCCAAGCACGCGGTGGCCGGGCTGACCCGCTCGCTGTCCCTGGACGGCCGCCGCCACGACATCTCCTGCGGCCAGATCGACATCGGGAACGTGACCCCGCCCGACCACCCCCAGCCGGCCGTCCTCCAGGCCGACGGCTCACGGCGGGTCGAACCGACCATGGACATGCGGCACGTGGTCGACATGGTGCGGACCATGGCCGGGCTGCCGCTCGGGGTGAACATCCAGTCCGTCCTGGTCATGCCCAGCGCCATGCCGTACGTGGGCCGCGGCTAGCGCCGATCTCTCGGATCGCGCCGGGCGCCGCGCCGCCCCCGCACGGAACGTCGCGGCACCGCCCTGACCCATGTCCCGTCCCCCGTCCGGTTGCCACTGCCTTTCGACGGGCGTCGACCGCGGTTCACCGGGCCGTTGCCCGGATGTCCCCGCGACGCCACCGAAGCCGACGCCCCGAAGCTTCTGTCCCACCCCGGCCCGAAGCAATCCGCCGACGCGGCGAACGGCCGAAAAGTCGTCTCCCCCTCCCGCGGTGCCCCTCGCGGCGCGATCATCGTGCCGACGCCCGGTCACCACCAGCCCGTTGGGGGAGCCCTTGTTCCGCGACACCCGCCCGCACGGCATCCGCATACCGACGCACCGCGAGACCGCCGAGGAGTGGGGCGAGCAGATCGCCGTGCTCCGCGACGCCCCGCGCGGGTGGCGCTTCCTGCTGGGGCGGCTGTCCTCCGACGGCTACCTCTGCCACCTCGACCTCAACTACCACCTGGACGGCGAACTCGTGGCCGTCGTCCAGACCTCGCGCCCCGTCCCGTCCGGCCACCGGGTGGGCTCCCTCACCACCCCGCAGTCCCAACTCTCCACCTTCCTGGCGAATTCGGACCGCCTCGACCCCCGCATCCACCTCGCCCCGCCGGACGGCCCGCCCACCCCCGGCGAGGTCCGGCTCCACGGCGTCCCCGTCCCCGTCGAGGTCCACCGCAGCCACGGCTGCCGCAGCGCCCTGATCTCCCGGCTCCCCTCCCAGCCCGGCTACGCGATCGTCACCGCCGCGACCGAGCACTGGGACACCGCCACCGACCTCGCCCTCCGGCCCCCGGCGGCGTTCTGACCACGCGGGCCCCGCAACGGGCGTGCGCCGGAACGGGTGTGCGCCCCGAAACAGGCGCGCGCCCGCGATCATTCCCCTGTCCGGGTGACGGACGATCACATTCGGCCCTCCTCGGCAGTTCCCGGACCAGGGGCGGAGGTTGGGGTTAGCCTGTGGACATGGTTGCAAACTACAAGGAAGAAGTAGCCATGCCCGACGCGGAGTTCGTCAGCGGTCCCGCTCTGATCCTCCAGTCCCTCGCCTCCGATCCCGACCGGCAGGCCGTCGTCACCACCGACGGCGCCGAGATCACCGCCGGCGACTTCGCCGCCGCCGGCTACCGCCTCGCCCACGAGCTGATCGCCCGGGGCGCCGCCCGCGGCACCACCGTGACCCTGCTGACCGGCAACACCCCCGAGGCCCTGAGCGCCCGGTACGCGGCGGGCCTCGCGGGGGCCCGGGTGGTGAACCTGTACGACGGCATGAGCACCCCGGTCCTGGCCGAGATCACGGCGAGCGTCGACACCACCGTGCTGCTCGTGGACGCCGAACGGTACGCCGAGGCAGCCGAGTTGCTCCCGCTGATCGACGTGCTGACCGTCCTCACCCTCGGCCCCGGGCCCGGCGGCGACCCCGCCGCCCTCGGCGAGGACGTCATCGCCGCCTCCGCCCACCGCCCCGCCGAACCCCCGGACGTCCGGGTCGGGCCGGAGGACGACCTCAGCATCCGCCACACCGGCGGCACCACCGGCATCCCCAAGGGCATCCTCAGCCTGCACGGACCGTACCGCCGCATCTTCGACGCCCCGATCGGCAGCGACCCCGCCGCCGGCGCGCCCCGCCTCCTCGCCGCCACCCCGCTCGCCCACCTGGCCGGCATCTTCGCCGACCTGACCCTCCAGCACGGCGGCACGGTGGTCCTCCAGCGCTCCTTCGAGCCCGGCGCGGTCCTGGCCGCCATCGAGCGCGAGCACATCACCGACCTCTGGGTGCTGCCGCCGCTGCTCCACCAGCTGCTCGACCACCCGGCGATCGGCCGCACCGACCTGTCCAGCCTGCGGTACCTCTCCTACGGGGGCAGCGCCGCCTCGCCGACCCGGATCCGCGAGGCGCTCAAGGTCTTCGGGCCGGTCCTGGTGGGCCTCTACGGGATGTCGGAGGCCCAGCTGATCTCCTTCCTCACCCCGCAGGAGCACGACCGGATCGGCCCCGGCGGCCAGGTCCCGGTCGGCCGGCCCGTCCCGGGCGTCGAGGTGGCGATCCGCTCCGACGACGGCACCGACCTGCCGACCGGCGAACAGGGCGGGATCCACCTGCGCTCCGACGCCGTCATGGCCGGGTACTGGAAGCGGCCCGACCTCACCGCCGCGGTGCTCCGGGACGGCTGGCTGAACACCGGGGACGTCGGCTACTTCGACGAGGACGGCTACCTCTACCTCTCCGACCGGGTCAAGGACCTGATCATCGTGGTCGGCGGCCACGTCTACCCCTCCGAGGTGGAGGACCTCCTGCTCACCCACCCGGCGGTCGCCCGCTGCGCCGTCTTCGGCGTCCGCGACGACCAGGAGGCGGAGCACGTCCACGTCGCCGTCGTCCCCGCCCCGGGGCAGCGGCCCGACCTGGACACCCTCCGCGCGTTCGTCACCGATCGCAAGGGGCGGATCTTCGCCCCCGAGGTGCTGCACCTCGTGGACGAGATCCCGCTGACGCCCGTCGGCAAGCCGGACAAGAAGCGGCTGCGCGCGGCCGCCACGGCCTGAAGGCCCGCACCCGCCGGACCGCACCCGCCGGACCGCGCCGTGCGCGGCCGCCGGGTGGCGGCCGTGGCGGCGGCCGCACACCGAACCGGCACCGGTCCCCACGGGAATCCCCACCCGGCTTCACCCCAAGGTGGGGTTTGGCTCAACACGCCACGGGCCCCGTGCCGAGAAGCCAACGGGGTGGCGGCGCTGAGGGCCGCCACCCCGTCGGCTTCCCCCCCGCTCCCCCGCTACGGCTGCCGCGACCGCGCCAGCGCGTCGAGCGCCGCCGCGGCGGCCGGGTCCGGGCCGGGGGTGTAGACCTCCAACCGGTGGTCCGGCCGGTCGGGTTGGAGCCACACCTGGTACGTCACCTCCAGCGGCCCGACCGCCGGATGGTCCAGCGTCCTGCTGCCGAAGGTGCACTCCCGCACGTTCCCGCCCGCCCACCAGGCGGCGAACTCCGGGCTCTTCATGCTGAGTTCGCCGATCAGCCGGGCCAGCTCGCGGTCCTCCCCGTACCGCCCGGCGACCAGCCGCAGGTAGCCGACGTGGGTCCGGGCGTAGTGCTCCCAGTCCCGTTCGAGCGCGCGGGTGCGCGGGTCCAGGAACAGCAGCCGGCTCATCGACGGCCGGGTGGCCGGATCATCCGGCGCCCCGTACGGGAGGTGTCCGGCGAGCAGCGCGTGGCCGAGGCGGTTCCAGGCGAGCACGTCGTTGCGGCGGCCGAGCAGCAGGGCGGGCACGTGGTCCAGCGAGGCGAGGAGGTGCGCCGAGCGCGGGTCCGGCTGCTCGGCCGGAGGGCGGCTCCGTACGGCCCGGGGCGGGCGGCGGGCGAGGTCGCCCAGGTGGGTGCGCTGGGTGGCGTCCAGGCGCAGGACGCGGGCGATCGCGTCGAGCACCTGGTCCGAGGCGTTGGTGCTGCGCCCCTGCTCCAGCCGGGTGTAGTAGGCGACGCTGATGCCCGCCAGCCCGGCCAGCTCCTCCCGGCGCAGCCCGGCCACCCTCCGGTGCTCGGCCGGCACGCGCAGGTCCAGCTCGGCCGGGGTGACGGCGGCGCGGCACAGGCGCAGGAACTCGCCCAGCTCGCTGTTGGCTCCCATGCCCACCGAGGCTACGGCGGAAGGTTTCCGCAGGCCAGCGCCGCGGGTGACCCTCCGAGGAGTAGGAACGACAGGTGGCTGGCCGGGGGCGCGCGGGGCGCCGGAGCATGGCCCCGTCCGGCCGCGCCCCGGCCCCGCCCCAGCCAAGGACCCTCCACCGCCATGCCCTCCGCCCTGCTCGCGCTCGCCCTCAGCGCCTTCGCCATCGGCACCACCGAGTTCGTCACGAACGGCCTGCTGACCGCCCTCGCCACCGACTTCGACGTCACCGTCGCCCGCGCCGGGCTGGTCACCACCGCCTACGCCGTCGGCCAGGCCTGCGGTCCTGCGCTCGCCCTGCTCACCCTGCGGATGCCCCGCCGGCGCCTGCTCGTCCTGCTGATGCTGCTGTTCACGGCGGGCAACCTCGCCTCGGCGCTCGCGCCGACCTTCGGCCTGCTCCTGGCCACCCGCTTCCTCACCGGGTGCACCCACACCGCCTTCTTCGGCGTCGCCTCCGTCGTGGCCTCCCGGCTCGTCCCGACGGCCCGGCGGGGAGCCGCGATCGCCCTGGTGTTCACCGGGCTGAGCCTGGCCAACGTGCTCGGCCTGCCGATCGGCACCCTGGCCGGGCAGGCCTGGGGCTGGCGCGGGGCGTTCGTGCTGGTCGCCGTGTTCGGCGCGGCGGGACTGCTCGGCCTGCTGCGGCTCCTCCCCCGTACGGACACCGCCCCCGCCGACGCCCCCGCCTCCGCCGCGCCCTCGCTCCGCGCCGAACTGGCCGTCTTCGCAGGCCTCCGCCTCTGGCTGGCCCTCGCCGCGACGGCCGTCGGCTTCGGCGGGCTGTTCGCCTCCTTCACCTTCGTCCAGCCGATGCTGACCGCGGTCACCGGCTTCGGGACGGGCGACGTGGTCTGGCTGCTGGCCGTCTACGGCGCCGGGCTGGTCGCGGGCAACTGGCTGGCCGGCCGGGCCGCCGACCGCGCCCTCGTCCCGACGACGGCGGCCCTGTTCGCGGCCCTCGCCCTCACCCTCGCCCTCTTCACCGCCACCGTCCACCACAAGGGCGCCGCCGTGGCCACCCTCTTCCTGCTCGGCTTCTGCGGCTTCGGCCTGCTCACCCCGACCCAGGCCTACGTCCTGCGGGTCGCGGGCCGCGACTCCGCCCTGGTCGGCACCGCCAACACCGCCGCCTTCGGCGTGGGCATCACCCTCGGCTCCCTGCTCGGCGCCGCCGTCATCGAACACGGCGGCCCCCACCCCGGCACCGCCCTCCCCCTCACCAACCTCGCCGGCGCCGCCATGACGGCCCTCGGCCTGCTGGTCTTCGCCCTCTCCGCAGCAACGGGCCCCCGCCGCCCCGCCACCGCCTCTCCATCAACTCCCTGATGACGTCCACCGGTTCAGCCGGTCCGAACCGCTCAGCCGTCCTCGCGGCCGCGAAAGGCCCGGCGGTACTCGCGGGGTGCGACGCCGACCCGGTCCACGAAGACCGGCCGCAGGGAGACCGCGGAGGCGAAGCCGCAGTGGGTGGCGACGGTGTCGACGGGCAGGTCGGTCTCCTCCAGGAGGCGCTGGGCGGTGAGGACGCGCTGGTCGAGGAGCCAGCGCATCGGGGTGGTGCCGGTGGTGGCGGTGAAGCGGCGGGCGAAGGTGCGTTCGGACATCAGGGCGGCGGCGGCCATCCGGCGCACCGTCCAGGGGGTGTCGAGGGAGGCCAGGACCTCGGCGCGGAGGCGGGCCAGCGGGTCGTCGCCGACGGCGGCGTCCGGGACCGGGGAGGGCAGGAACTGGTTCTGGCCGCCCGCCCGGAAGGGCGCGGTGACCATGGCGCGGGCGATGGTGGCGGCGGCCCGCTGGCCGTGGGCGGTGCGGACGAGGTGCAGGCAGAGGTCGATGCCCGCCGCGACGCCGGCCGAGGTCCACAGGCCGTCGCCGCCGGTGAAGAGCACCTCGGGCCGGACCGTCACCGCCGGGAAGCGGCGGGCGAGTTCGGGGGCGAGCGCCCAGTGGGTGGTGGCCTCGCGGCCGTCCAGCAGGCCGGCCTCGGCGAGGACGAAGGCGCCCGCGCAGAGCGAGGCGATCGGGACGCCCGCCGCGGCGACGGCCCGCAGGGCGCCCAGGACCTCCGGGGTATGCCGGGCCCCCGGGTCCTCGACGCCCGGCACCACCACCAGGTCGCAGTCGGTGAGCGCGCCCAGGGCGTGGTCGGGGAGCCGCTCCAGCCCGCCGCCCAGCCGCACCCGGGCGCCCTCCGGCCCGCAGACCCGCAGGTCGAAGAGGGGCTGGCCGGGCCGGATGGCCCGGTTCGCCCACACCTCGCCGATCACGGCGTAGTCGAAGGCCCGGACACCGTCGAAGATCAGGCAACCCACCGTACGCATGGCAGGAATCTATCGATGGTCGGCATCTCCGCCCATCACGCCTCCCCGGTACCGCCGACCACCATGGACGGCATGACGAACCTCGACGCCTTCGACGCCCCCCTCGCCCTCGACCCCGACGCCGTCCTGCTGCTCATCGACGTCCAGAAGGGCTTCGAGGCCCCCGCCTTCGGCCCCCGCGACAACCCGCAGGCCGAGCAGCGGATGGCCGAGCTGATCACCGCCTGGCAGGACACCGACCGCCCGATCGTCACCGTGCAGCACGACGGCCCGGGCACGCCGCTGGCCGGGGGCACCCCGGGGCACGACCTGAAGGACTTCGTCGCCGGGCTCACCCCGGCGCTGCACGTCACCAAGACCGTCAACAGCGCCTTCTACGGCACCCCCGACCTGCACGCCTGGCTGCAGGAGCGCGGCGCCCGGCAGGTGGTGGTCACCGGGATCATCACCAACGTGTGCTGCGAGACCACCGCCCGGATGGCCGGCAACCTCGGCTACGACGCGATCTTCCCCACCGACGCCATGCACTCCTTCGACATGGCCGGCCCGGACGGCACCACCATCCCGGCCGCCGACCTCGCCCGCGCCACGGCCGCCACCCTGCACGCGATGCGCTTCGCCAAGGTGGTGACCACCGAGGACGTCACCGGAGCCGCCCGGGCCTGAACAGCGGCTCGTAGGCGTTGCCCTCCTCGGCATTGAGCAGCACGTACGACGCCCCGGGGCCCAGCGCGAGCTCCCGCAGCCGCGCCAGGGCCCCGAAGGCCGGGGGACGTCGGGCCCGAGCACGGCGGCCGGGGGGCCGCTGAGCCCGAGCGCGGCGGCGGAGTCGGCGCGGACGGCGTCGAGGAGGGGCACGGCGGCCACCCCACGGACCACGACGGGGCAGCCGTCAGGCCGCCAGCCGCTCCGCCAGGTACTCCTCCCAGGTCCGCCGCCCGTGGTCGGCGCCCGCCGGGGCCAGGTTCTCCCCCGCCCGGTACGCCCGCCCGACCTTGCCCGGCACCCGGAGCGGCAGCCGCCGGCGGCTGCGGCCGCGCGCCGCGAGGTAGCCGCGGGTCAGCTCCTCCATCGCGTACACCGTCGGACCGGCCAGGTCGGGCACCGCCCCGGCCGGCTCGCCCAGCGCCAACTCCACCAGCCGGGCGGCGACTTCCCGCACGTCCACGGGCTGCCAGCGGACCCCGCCGGGGGCCGGGACGAGCGGCAGCCGGGCCGTCTTCTCCGCCACCGTGAACGCCAGGTCGTGGAACTGCGCGGCCCGCAGGACCGTGTACGGCAGGCCCGATTCGGCCACCGCCCGCTCGGCGGCGTGCTTGGCCCGGAAGTAGCCGAGCGGCAACCGGTCCGCGCCGATCACCGAGATGTACACCAGGTGCCGCACCCCGGCCCGCCGGGCGGCGGCGACCAGCAGCCGGGTGGCGACGTCGTCGCCCTTGGGGCCGCCCGCCAGGTGCAGCACGGTGTCCACGCCCGCCAGCGCCCCGTCCAGCCGGGCGGCCGCCGTCGCCGGGTCGCCGAGCAGGTCGCCGCGCACGTACGCGACGCCGTCGGCGTCCGGGCGCTCCCGCCGGCTGAGCACCCGCACCGGCAGCCCGGCCGCGCGCAGCAGCGGGACCACCTGCCGGCCCAGGGTCCCGGTACCTCCGGTGACCAGCACCGTGTTCTTCGTCATGACCGTCTCCGATTCGTCCCGGGAGGGGAGTTGATCTCCCCGCCGCGGCCGTTGTTGGGTGACTCCTGCTGCCCTGACCCCCGGCGACGAAGGAATGTGACACGTGGACGAGAAGGTGGACGGGGAATCCTCCCGGACCGCGCTCTTCGAGGAGCACCGCCCGCACCTGCGCGCGGTCGCGTACCGGATGCTCGGCTCGATCAGCGAGGCCGAGGACGCCCTCCAGGAGGCCTGGCTCCGCTACGACCGCACCGACACCGCCGGGGTGGACAACCTCGGCGGCTGGCTGACCACGGTGGTCTCCCGGGTCTGCCTGAACCTGCTGCGCACCCGCGCCCAGCGCCGCGAGGAGCCGCTGGAGCCCGCCGGGCCGGGCGGCGAGCCGGGCCCGCCGCGCGTCCCGGACCCGCTGCTGCGGCGCGAGGGCGTGGTGGACCCGGAGCAGGAGGTGATGCTCGCGGACTCGGTCGGGCTGGCGCTGATGGTGGTGATGGAATCGCTGTCACCGGCCGAGCGGGTCGCCTTCGTGCTGCACGACCTGTTCGCGGTGCCGTTCGAGGAGATCGCCCCGCTGATCGAGAAGACCGCCGCCGCCACCCGCCAGCTGGCCAGCCGGGCCCGCCGCAAGGTGCAGGGGCAGGCGCCCGTGCCCGACCCGGACCTCGGCCGGCAGCGGGCGGCCGTGGACGCGTTCTTCGCCGCCGCCCGCCACGGCGACCTGGACGCGCTGCTCGCCGTGCTCGACCCGGACGTGGTGCTTCGCTCGGACGGCGGCGCGCTGCTGGCCCGGCACACCGTGGTGCTCTCGGGCGCCGGCACGGTGGCCGGCCAGGCCGTCCTGTGGGGCACGCTGTCCCCGTTCGCCCGCCCGGCGCTGGTCAACGGCACCGCGGGCGCGGTGGTCATCGGCGACAACGGCCGGCCGCTGTCGGTCATGGCGTTCACCGTGGTGGACGGCGCGATCGTCGCGATCGACGTGCTCACCGACCCGGAGCGGCTGGCGGGCCTGGACCTCACCGACTTCCGGAACGGCTGACCCGGGAGGCGGGGCGGGGAGGGCGGCCGCGCCCTCCCCGGTCAAGCCCGGTCGGCCCTGCGTTCCCCCCGGTCACCGCGCCACCCTGACCAGCCCCTGAGGCGACGTCACCAGCCCTGCGCGACCACCCAGTCGGCCAGCTTCCGGGCGCAGTCGTCCACCGCCTCCTTCCAGCTGTGCTCCGCACCGTCCCCGGCCTGGTCGCTGACGTGCTTGACCAGCCGCACCGGCAGCCCGGCGCGGTGGGCGACGGTGGCGACGGCGTAGCCCTCCATGTCCACCAGGTCGGCGTGCTCGGCGAGCCGGTCGCGGGCGTCCGTGTCGGAGACGAAGAGGTCGCCGGTGGCCAGCACCGGGCCGTCGCCCTTGCCGATCACCAGCGGGGCCCCGTACTCACGCCCGGTGAGCGCGTGCAGGGCGGCGGTGTCGAGGTCGTGCTGGATCACCTGGACCACGTGGTGGGTGCCCTCCCAGCCGGGGCGCAGCGCGCCGGCCGTACCGAGGTTGATCACCTCGGACGGCTTCTCGCCCTGCGCGAGGACGGTGGCCAGCGCGACGGCGGCGTTGACCTTCCCTATCCCGGTGAGCAGCACGGGCAGGCGGTCGTCCAGGTGGGCGGCCTCCTCGCGCACGGCGACGACGAGCAGCGGACGGTCGGGCGAGATCGTTCCAAGCAGGCGCATACCTCCATCGTACGGAGCGAGGGGTCGCCGCACCCGGGAAAGCCCGCCCGCAACCGGACCCCCGCGCTCCGCCCGGCCGGGGGAACCGCGTAGGGTGCGGCCCGCGTCGGACGGTTCGCCACCTCTCGGGACGACCGGCAGGAGACGACCGACGGGAGCGGCACGAACCGTACGGGCCGTACGGAGCGTACGGGCCGCACCAACGGCACCGGCCGCGACGGTGCTGCGGGCCGTCCGGGGGACGTGCACGACATGCTCAAGATCGGCGCAAGTCAGGTGTGGTCGGGGGGAGTCACGGCCATACTGCTGCCATCGGTCGGGCCCCGGGGACGGGCCCGGCCCCAGGGGAGGATGAGGCGGGTGGCAACACCAGTAGGCAACGGCGCGTCCGGCGCCGCGTTCCCGGCACGGCCGAACCAGCTGCCGGGGGCGCCGGGCGCCGCGGTGGCGACGGCCGTGCCGGTGGCGGCGGCCGCACCGGGGGCACCGGCCGTCCCCGGATCGGCCCCGCTCGCGAAGTCCGGCGGGGCGCCCCCGGCGGCCAGACCCGGTGGGGCGCCCGAGAAGCGCCCTCCGGCGGCCGTCGCCACCGGCGTGCGCGCCCGGCTCGCACAGGCCACCCGCACACCCCCAGGGCGGCTGCGACTGGCCGGCGTGGTGCTCGCGGTGCTCACCGTCGCCTTCGGCGGGCTCACCGCCTGGCAGCTGGAGACCAGGGCGCAGGCCGCCGACCGGGTGGTCTCGTACAGCCAGCCGCTCAGCCGGGACGCCGCCGAGATCCACCGCAGCCTGGCCGACGCCGCCACCACCGCGGCGAGCGGCTTCCTGCTGGCCGGCGCCGAGCCCGACGCGGTCCGCACCCGCTACGAGCAGGACATCGCCACCGCCGCCAAGCTGATCGCCCAGGCCGCCGCCCGGACCACCGCGACCTCGCCCGCCCAGGGCTCGCTCTCCCGGCTGAACCAGCAACTCCCCGCCTACGCCGGCCTGGTGGAGACCGCGCGGGCCGACAACCGGCAGGGCATCCCGCTCGGCGGCGCCTACCTGCGGTACGCCTCCGAGCAGATGCAGACCGTGCTGCTGCCGGCCGCCGCCGAACTGGCCGCGGCCGAGAACCAGGAGCTGGCCGACGACTACGCCGAGGCCAAGGCGGTGCCGTGGGGGGCGTACGGCCTGGCGCTGGTCACCCTGGCCGCGCTGGCCTGGGTGCAGCTCACGCTGTTCCGCCGCACCAACCGGGTGTTCAACATCGGGCTGCTGGGCGCCACCGCCGCCGTCCTGGCCGGCGGGCTGTGGCTGGCCGTCACCGGTCTGACCACCAGCGCGGCGCTCAAGCGGAGCGTCCACGAGGGCGCGGCCCCGCTGAAGGCGCTCAACACCGCCCGGGCGGACGTGCTGACCGCCCGGCTGGCGGAGAACCTCCACTTCGTCGCCCGCGGCTCGACCACCAAGTACGCCGACCAGTGGACGAAGGCCGTCGGAGACCTCGCCGGAACCACCGACGTCCCGGCGGACCGGTCCGCCGGCTCGCTGCCGGAGGCCCTCCGCCTGGCCCCCTCGGCCGCCCAGCCGAGCGTCCGGGAGGCCGCCAAGCAGTTCGACGAGTGGCGCAAACGGCACGACGAGGCCCGGAAGCGGGAGGTGTTCGAGGCCGACTACCAGGGCGCACTGGAGGCCACCGTGACGGCCAAGGGCGACGCGGCCACAGCCGACGCCTCCTTCAACGCCACCGACAAGGCGCTCGCCCAGGCCGCCGACATCGAGCAGGACCGCTTCAAGCAGGCCGCCGAGGGCACCGGCGGGGACCTGCGCACCGCCGCCGTCGCCGCCGCGCTGCTCGGCCTGGTGGCCGCGGCCGCCGCGCTGCGCGGCCTGGGCCGGCGACTGGCCGAGTACCGGTAACGGGCAAGGGGGAGAGCGACCGATGCGCACCAGGGGTTTCAGGAGCTTCAGAGGTTCCGGCGGTTCCGGGAGGAGGACCAGGCCCGCCGTCGCGGTGGCCCTGCTGGCGGCCGGCGCGGCCGTGCTCGCCGGGGGCGGCCCGGTCGGCGCCGCGCCGGCGGCCGTGCACCGGACGAAGCAGGACCAGCAGGAGCAGGCCGACGGCTGCGACGTCACGAAGAGCGTGCCGCCGAGCACCGACGACGGCCCGGCCGTGAAGGCCATCAAGGCCAGGCGCAGCCTGGTGATCGGCGTGGACCAGAACAGCTACCGCTGGGGCGCCCGCAACCCGAACACCGGCCAGATCGAGGGCTTCGACATCGACCTCGCCCGGGCGATCGGCGCGGCCGTCATGGGCGACCCGGAGAAGGTGGTGCTCAAGCCGGTGGCCACGGCCGACCGGATCGACGCCATCAAGAAGGGCCGGGTCGACCTGATCGTCCGCACCATGACGATCAACTGCAAGCGGATGGAGGACGTCGCCTTCTCCAAGCCGTACTTCAACATCACCCAGCGCGTCCTGGTGCCGACGGCCTCGCCGGCGAAGAACATCGACGACGCCGTCAAGGACCAGCGGGTCTGCGCCGCCGCCGGCTCCACCGCGCTGACCGTGGTCACGGAGAAGAAGACCGCCCGGCAGGTCGTCACGGTGGAGAACCAGCTGGACTGCCTGGTCCTGATGCAGCTCGGCAAGGTCGACGCGACCATGACCGACAACGGCCTGGCGGCCGGTCAGGCCGCGCAGGACCAGACCGTGCGGATCGTGGACGGCGAGGCCCAGCCGGAGGTGGTCGGCGTCGCCATGCTGAAGGACAGCACCGACCTGACCGCCCGCGTCAACCAGGTCCTGGCCGACTACTACGCGCGCGGCGACTGGGCCCGTTCGTACGAGCACTGGCTCAAGCCGTACATGCTCAACGAGGCCGACCGCTACTGGCCGGGCACCCGCTGAGCCGGAGTCGGGGCCGCCCCGGGGTCCACCCCGGGCCGGTCCGGGGGCGACGCGGGGGACGGCGCGGAGGAGGTAGCGCGCGGGCCGTCAGCGGGGCGTTGACGGTGCCTTGACGCCCCGCGCCCGCTCCGCCCGAACGGCCACCGGCTAGGGTTCGGGACGATCACCACGGGGAGACCGGTGGTGGACACGGGGGTTGTCGTGGGACCGCACGTCCGGTACGTCCAGCACGTCAGGCACGTCAGGAACGTCAGGCACGTCGGGATCGCACGCGAGGAAGGAAGGACACCGCGGTGGCGGCATCGGCTGGCCCGGTACTGAACCGGGAGGAGGTCGACCGCGCGCTCGCCCGCCTCGGCGCGGAGCGGGACGCGGTCGAGTCGGCGCTGCTCGCCCTCCAGGACCACTCGGGCCTGCGGCTGCTGGACGGCGCCGAGCTGTCCGGACGCACCCTGGAGCGCTGGTCCGTCGCCGGCAAGGGCCTGCCCCTGCTCTGGGCGCTGTTCGACCGCTACTCCGAGGCGCTGGCCTCGGCGCGCGCCGTCCGGGCCCGCAAGGCCAAGCCCGGCGCGCCCGAACTGGCCGAGCTGAGCGAACTGCTGACCGGCGACGCGGTGACCGTCCCCGGCGGGGTGGTGCCGGACGGCCCGCAGGTGCTCGGCGCGCCGGCCAGGCTGGTCGAGCGGATCAGCCTGGACGCGCTGATGGTGCGGATGAACTCCTGGTACGCCACCGTGCTGGAGGTGGTCAGCGCCGCCGACGCGGTCTGGTCGGCGCTGCCCGCCCGGATCGACCTGCTGCTGGCCGAGCTCCAGCGGGTGCGCACCCTCGCCGCCTCGCTCGGCGTGCGCACCGGGAGCCACCCGCTGGGCGACGACCTGGCCGGGATCGAGCAGGACCTCACCGGGCTGCGCGCCGAGGTCCACGGGGACCCGCTGGCGCTGTGGCGCCCGGCCCGGGTGCCAGCCCAGCGCGGCACCGTCCCGGAGGGCTCGGCCTTCGCCGGCCCCGCCGGGGTGGTCGACACCGAGCGGTTCGACCGGGCCGGGCGGGCGCTGGACGGCGTCCGGCTGGAGCTGGAGGACCTGCTGCGGCTGCGCGACGAGGCCGAGGAGCGCCTCCAGGGCGTCGGCGACCTCCTCCAGCGGGCCGACGCCACCCTGGCCGAGGCCCGCCGGGCGCGCGGCGAGGTGCTGGCGAAGATAGCGTCCAGCGACGTCCCGGCGGTGCCCGGACCGGCCTCGGCGCTGCGCGAACGGATCGTCGCGGCCCTGGACCTGCGCCAGGCCGGGCAGTGGGGCCGGCTGGCGCCGCTGCTGGACACGCTGGAGGACGCCGCCGCCAAGGAGCTGGGCCGGGCCCGGCAGTCGCTCACCGAGGTGACCCAGCCGCTGGCCGTCCGGGCCGAGCTGCGCGGCCGGCTGGACGCCTACAAGGCGATGGCGGCCCGGCTGCGGGTCTCCGAGGACCCGGAAGTGATCGAACGGTACGAGAAGGCGCGCTGGCTGCTGTGGAGCGCGCCCTGCGACCTGCGGGCGGCGGCCGCCGCGGTGGCCCGGTTCCAGCAGTCGCTGCGCCCGGCCCAGACCGAGGCCGGGCAGGCACAGGAGGCGGCCGGCCAGGAGCCGGCCGACGGACAGGTCCAGGGGGGCTGAGGGTGATGGGCGGGACGTGCGAACGGCCGGAGTGCTCCGGCAGCGGCAGGATCGACGCCGACGGCTACTGCGACGAGTGCGGGCTCGCCCCGGCGGGCGGGACCACCGCGACGACCGGAGCGGCGGGGGCACCGGGCGCGGGGGCGACAGGGGCCACGGGGACACCGGCCGCCGGCCCCGGCGCGCCCTGCCCGCGCGACTGCTCCGGCACCATCGACCCGGACGGCTACTGCGACGAGTGCGGCCTGACCCCGCCCGGCGGCGACACCGGCGTCACCCAGCCCCACGTCCCCTCCGCCCGGGTCTCCCCCGGCCCCGGCCGGAACGGCTCCGGCCGCTCGCTGTCGGTCCGCACCGGCTCGGCCCGCTCGATGTCCGGCCGCTCCCGCTCGCACCGCTCGACCCGCACCGGCAGCAGCCGCTCCCTCTCGGTCCGCTCCACCCGGGGCGGCTCCACCGCCGGCACCCGCAACCGGCTGGGCGCCGGCCTGGTCACCGTGCCGACCGTCGAGGCGGCCGACCCGTCCCAGGCGGTGCTGGCCGACCCCGAGGTGCCCGAGCGCAAGCGGTTCTGCTCCAAGTGCGAGACCCCGGTGGGCCGGGAGAAGAACGGCCGCCCCGGCCGCCCGGACGGCTTCTGCACCAAGTGCGGCACGCCGTACTCGTTCACGCCCAAGCTGCGCCGCGGCGACCTGGTCGGCGGGCAGTACGAGGTGGTGGGCTGCCTGGCGCACGGCGGGCTCGGCTGGATCTACCTGGCGGTGGACCGGCGGGTCCACGACAAGTGGGTGGTGCTCAAGGGCCTGCTGGACACCGGGGACGAGGACGCGCTCGCGGCGGCCGTCGCCGAGCGGCGCTTCCTGGCCGAGGTGGACCACCCGAACATCGTCCGGATCATCAACTTCGCCGAGCACCCGGACCTGCGCACCGGCTCCACCGACGGCTACATCGTGATGGAGTACGTCGGCGGGAAGTCGCTCAAGGACATCGCCAACGAGCGCCGCACCGCGGACGGCCGGCGCGAACCGCTGCCCGTCGAGCAGGGGATCGCGTACGCGCTGGAGGCGCTGCCGGCCCTGGGCTACCTGCACGGCCGGGGCCTGGTGTACTGCGACTTCAAGATCGACAACGTGATCCAGAGCGGCGACACGCTCAAGGTCATAGACATGGGCGCGGTCCGCCGCTTCGACGACGACGGCCCGATCTACGGCACCATCGGCTACCAGGCCCCGGAGATCGCCACCGACGGCCCCTCCGTCGCCTCCGACCTGTACACCGTGGCCCGCACCCTCGCGGTGCTCACCTTCGACTTCCAGGGCTACAGCGGCACCTACCGCGACTCGCTGCCCGGCCCGGAACAGGTCGAGGTCTTCGCCAGGTACGAGTCGTACTACCGCTTCCTGGTCCGCGCCACCGACCCGGACCCGGCCCGCCGCTTCGCCTCCGCCGAGGAGATGGCCGACCAGCTCACCGGCGTGCTGCGGGAGGTCCTGGCCCTCCAGGACGACCGGCCCCGGCCCGCGCCCTCCACCCTGTTCGGCCCCGAACTGCGCGTCGTGGACACCGAGTTGGTCCTGCCCACCGAACAGGCCGGGCAGCTCCGGGTGGCCCCCCTGGACCCGGCCGCCGCCGCCCTCGCACTGCCCGTCCCCCGGGTCGACCCCGGCGACCCGAACGCGGGCTTCCTCGCCGTCCTGGTCACCCCCGACCCCGAGGAGACGCTCGCCGCACTGGCCGCCGCGCCCGCCGTCTCGGTCGAGAGCCGGCTGCGCGAACTGCGCGCCCTGCTCGAACTCGGCCGCCACGACGACGCCGTGAACCGCCTCACCGAGCTGGAACGGGACCAGCCGGACGACTGGCGGGTGGTCTGGTATCGCGGGCTGACCGCCCTCGTCGACGGCTCCTCCACCGCCCTCCGGGCTGCTGCGGAGGCCTTCGACGCCGTCTACGACGCCTTCCCCGGCGAGGCCGCCCCCAAGCTGGCCCTCGCCATCTGCGCCGAGCTGCTCGGCGACGGCGGCGACGCGGCCGAGTTCTACCGGCTGGTGTGGGCCACCGACCACGCCTACCTGAGCGCCGCCTTCGGGCTGGCCCGGGTCCGGCTGGCCGAGGAGGACCGGACCGCCGCGGTCCGCGTCCTGGAGACCGTCCCGGCCACCTCCAGCCACTACACCGCCGCCCGGATCGCCGCCGTCCGGGCCCGGCTGCGCGAGCGCCGGACCACCGACGACCTGGCCGCCGACCTCGGCGCGAGCTCCGCCCAGCTGACCGCGCTGCGGCTGGACGCCCGCCGCCGCGAGGAGCTCGCCGTCGAGGTGCTCGACACGGCCCTCGGCTGGGTCGGCGCCGAGGAGGCCGCCGGCCGGCGCACCACCGACCTGGTGGTACTGGGACGTCCCGCACAGGAGCGGGAACTGCGCTTCGCCCTGGAACAGTCCTACCGGGTACTCGCCCGGTTGGCCGACCGGGCGGAGACCAGGATCGAGATGGTGGAACGGGCCAACCGTGCCCGTCCCAGGACGTGGGTGTAGCAGATGCCGCAGCAGACCGAGTGCCCGAGCTGTTCGGAGCCGATGGACCAGGAGGACGCCTACTGCGGCTCCTGCGGGACCGGCCGGGACGGCCGGGCGGCCCCCGGCTCGATGCCCACGAGCTGGGCCGCCGCCCGCGGCGAGGCCGTACCGTCGCCGCGCGGGCAGGTCTGCGTGCACTGCGGGCAGCCGCAGGTCGCCCCGGACGGCTACTGCGAGGGCTGCGGCAGCGCCCAGCCGCGCCCGCGCGACCACATGGAGAAGGCGCTCGGGGGCGTCGCCGGGGTCAGCGACCGCGGCGTGCGCCACCACCGCAACGAGGACTCCTTCACCGTCGCCGCGACCTCGCTGCCCGGCGGCGAGCCGGTCGTGGTCGCCGTGGTGTGCGACGGCGTCTCCTCCTCCGACCGCCCGGACGAGGCCTCGGAGACCGCCGTGGACGCCGCCTCCGAGTCGCTGCTGACCGCCCTGGAGGCCGGCCGGGACCCGAACTCGGCGATGCGCCAGGCCGTCGCCGACGCCGCCGACGCGGTCGCCGGCCTCGCCACCGACGGCGCCGGCCCCACCCGGCCCGACCTCAACGCGCCCGCCTGCACCTTCGTCAGCGCGATAGCCGCGGGCGGCCGGGTCACCATCGGGTGGGTCGGCGACACCCGGGCGTACTGGATCCCGGACGACCGCGCCGCCGCCGAGCCGTTCCGGCTCACCCAGGACGACTCCTGGGCGGCCCGGATGGTCGAGGCCGGGCTGATGAGTGAGGCCGAGGCCTACGCCGACCCCCGCGCGCACGCGATCACCGGCTGGCTCGGCGCCGACGCCGAGGAGGTCGTGCCGCACACCCTCGACTTCACCCCGCACGTCCCCGGGGTGGTGCTGATCTGCACCGACGGGCTGTGGAACTACGCCGAGGCGGCCACCGACCTGGCGTACTACGTGCGCCCGGACGCCCGCACCGAACCGCTCGCCACGGCGCAGACCCTGGTGAAGTTCGCGGTCGCGGCCGGCGGCCACGACAACATCACCGTCGCCGTGCTGCCGATCGACCCGCCCGCCGCCGCCCTCGAGGCGGCCGAGGAGACCCCCACCGCGTTCGACCTGCCGGTGATCGCTCCGCGCGCGGCCGCCCGGCCGGCCCCGGAGGAGGACGAGGACTACGAGCCGACCCTGCCGGACCTCCCGGTGATCGGCTCCGCCGCCGCCCCGCTGCCCCCGGCCCCGCCCGTACCCCCGGTCCCCCCGGCGCCGTCCGTCCCGCCGACCGCGCCCGCCGTTCCGCCCGTCCCGCCGCAGCCGCCGCACCCGCCGACGGCCTGACCCGACCACCCGCCGGACGCTCCGGCGGCACGGCCCGCCGGCCCCGCCCGGCGGGCCGCCCCACCGTCCTGAGCACGTCCACCCCTCACCCGACGGGAGCCGACCGCCCCATGGCAACACTGGCGAAGCCGAACCTGCCCAGGTTCAACGTGGAGATCTTCCAGAACGAGTACCTGGCCGACGGCGCCCGCGAGGTCAACGCCATCGTCACCGTCACGGCGACCGGCGGCGGCACCTCGGGCGGCCGGCCCCTCGGCTTCGCCGACGCCACCGCGGCGGGCGCCGGCACCGCGGCGGCCGTGGTCGTCCTGGTGGACTGCTCGGGCTCGATGGACTACCCCAAGACCAAGATCAACGGCGCCCGCGAGGCCACCGCCGCCGCCATCGACGCGCTGCGCGACGGCACCGCCTTCGCCGTCGTCGCCGGCACCCACGAGGCCCGCGACATCTACCCCGGCGACGGCACCCTCGCCACCGCCTCCGCCACCACCCGCGCGCAGGCCAAGGAGTCGCTGCGCCGGCTCACCGCGGCCGGCGGCACCGCGATGGGCACCTGGCTGGCCAAGGCCGACCAGCTCTTCCTCACCCGCCGCGACATCGCCATCCGGCACGCCGTCCTGCTCACCGACGGCAACAACGAGCACGAGTCGGCCGAGGACCTGGCCCGCACCGTCGAACGGGTGACCGGCCACTTCACCGCCGACTGCCGCGGCGTGGGCACCGACTGGCGGATCGACGAGCTGCGCCGCATCTCCTCGGCGCTGCTCGGCACCACCGACATCGTCGCCGAGCCCTCCGGCCTGGCCGAGGACTTCCGCTCGATGATGGCCGGCGCGATGGGCAAGCAGGTCGCCGACGTCGCGCTGCGGATCTGGACCCCGGCCAACGCCAGGGTCCGGTTCGTCAAGCAGGTCGCCCCCGCGGTCGAGGACCTGAGCTCCCGCCGCACCGAGGCCGGCCCCCGGGCCGGCGACTACCCCACCGGCTCCTGGGGCGACGAGAGCCGCGACTACCACGTCTGCGTCGAGGTGCCGGCCGCCTCGGTCGGCAACGAGATGCTGGCCGCCCGGATCAGCCTGGTGCTGCCCGAGCAGGTCGCCGGCGGCACCCCCGAGGTGCTCACCCAGGGCCTGGTCAAGGCGGTCTGGACCGACGACCTGGCCTCCTCCACCCGGATCAGCCCGCAGGTCGCCCACTACACCGGGCAGGCCGAGCTCGCCTCCTCCATCCAGGAGGGCCTGGAGGCCCACCGGGCCGGGGACGTCGACCGGGCGACCGCCAAGCTGGGCGCCGCCGTCCGGATCGCCCACGCGACCGGGAACGAGGGCACCTACAAGCTGCTCCAGAAGGTGGTGGACGTGGTGGACCCGAAGGAGGGTACGGTTCGGTTCCGTAAGAACGTGAGCGAGGCCGACTCGATGACCCTTGAGACCCGGTCGACCAAGACGGTACGTGTGAAGAAGTGACCGCTGAAGACGTGACCGGGCCGGCACCCCGGCGCGACGCCGCACGGAGCCGGCCCGAAACGAGGGGGACCTGATGCCGATCTGCCCGAGGGGCCACGAGTCGCAGGCCGAGGACTGGTGCGACTTCTGCGGCTTCCCGATGACTCCGCCGGCCCCTGCGCCGGGGGCGCACGGAGGCTACCCGGGGGCGCACGGGGGCGAGCCCGCGCCCGGTGCGCACTCCGGACACCCGGGGTACGGCGGCGCCTCCTTCGGCGCGCCGCCGCCTCCGCCGCCGATGCCGCCGGGGGCCGTCCCGCCGCCCGGGGCACCCCTGCCGCCGCCCGGCCTGGTGCCCCCGGGCCGGCACGGGGCCGTACCCCCGCACGGGGCCGTCCCGCCGCAGGCCGGACCGCAGGGCCTCACCGCGGGCCTGGCCGTCTGCCCGATCTGCCGCAGCCCGCAGACCGGACGGTTCTGCGAGGAGTGCGGCTACGACTACGAGCTCTCCACGCCCTCGCGCCGCCAGGTGCCCGGCGCGGCACAGCAACAGCAGCAACAGCCGCAGCAGCAGCCGCCGCTGAACATCCCGGCCTCCTACGGCGGCCCCCCGCCGCAGCAGGCCCAGCACGGCCACGCCCAGGCCGGTCAGCCGCCGCACGGCCACGCCCCGGCGGGACAACCCCCGCACGGCCAACCGCCGTTCGGCCAGCAGCCGCTCGGGCAGTCCCCGCTCGGCCAGCCACCGGCGGCCCAGCAGGCCGTCGCCCCGCCCGTCCCCCAGCAGCCCCAGGCCCCGGCGCACCAGCACACCTACGGCTACCCGCCGCCCGAGGGCGCGTTCCCCGACACCTCGGTGCGCGAGGACTCCGGCCCGGTGTACGCCCAGCCGACCGGCCCCGGCCCGAACAACCGCGGCGGCGACTTCGGCACCTCGTTCAACCTGGCCCCGCCCGTCCCCCAGCAGCCCCAGGAGACCGCCCCGGCCGAGCCGGTGCGGACCAACTGGATCGCCGTGGTCTCGGCCGACCGGGACTACTTCACCGACATGATGGCCCGCAGCGGCCCCGAGGCGGCCGGCCTGTTCTTCCCGCCGTACTGCCCCGAGCGCCGGATCCCGCTGACCGGCCGCGGCCAGCTGCGGATCGGGCGGCGCAGCCAGCACCGCGGCACGGTGCCGGAGATCGACCTGTCCGTCCCGCCGGAGGACCCGGGCGCCTCGCACCAGCACGCGCTGCTCGCCGAACAGGCGGACGGCAGCTGGGTCCTGGTGGACCAGGACTCGACCAACGGCACCACCATGAACGGCGGCGCGGAGCCCGTCCCGCCGCACACCGCGGTACCGCTGAACGACGGCGACCGGATCCACATCGGCGCCTGGACCACCATCACCGTGCACCGCGGCTGACCGGCCGTCGGTCGGAGGGGATTCTCCGACTGAAAACCCGTCAAATCGTTACCTGACCACACGTCGGTGACAACTCCGGCCGGGCCGGGCGGAATTCGACATCCGCCCGGCCCGGATTTGTTTGGACCATCCTCAAAATATCCGCAAATTCGCCGCCGCGGGCGTGCGCCGGAGCCTTCCCTGCCCCTAGGCTCAGGCCACATGACTGCTGCTATATCCGCTGACGGCATCCGCCAGCGGTACGGGGATGTGCAGGCCGTCGACGGGGTGTCGTTCACCGTCGAGGCCGGCGAGTTCTACGGGATCCTGGGCCCGAACGGCGCCGGGAAGACCACCACGATGGAGATCCTGGAGGGCGTCCGGAAACCGGACGAGGGCCGGGTCGAGCTGCTGGGCATGGCGCCCTGGCCGCGAAATCCGAAACTGCTGCCGCGAATCGGCGTGCAGTTCCAGGCCTCCGCTTTCTTCCGGAAACTGACGGCCCGGGAGACCATCCGCACCTTCGCGTCGTTCTACGGGGTCGGCCCCAAGCGGGCCGACGCGATGCTGGAGCGGGTCGGCCTCTCGGACAAGGCCGAGACCCTGACCGACCAGATGTCCGGCGGCCAGGCCCAGCGCCTGTCGATCGCCTGCGCGCTGGCCCACGACCCGGAGCTCGTCTTCCTGGACGAGCCCACCACCGGGCTGGACCCGCAGGCCCGGCGCAACCTCTGGGACCTCCTGCGGGACATCAACGCCGAGGGCCGCACGGTCGTGCTGACCACGCACTACCTGGACGAGGCCGAGGTGCTCTGCGACCGGGTCTCGATCATGGACCACGGCAAGATCCTGCACACCGGCGCCCCGGCGGCGCTGATCCGCGAGATCGACGACACCGTCCGGATCAGCGTGGCCTCCGGCCAGCTCCCGCTCGAGCGCGCCCGGGAGCTGCTGACCGCGGCCGGCGCGGAGATCGCCACCCTGGAGGACGACAGCGTCTCGCTCTCCGTCTCCACCCGCCTCCCGGCTCCGGTGCTCAGCGTCCTCGCCGAGCAGAACGCGCTGCGCGGCCTGGAAGTGCGCGGCGCCACCCTGGAGGACGTCTTCCTCCAGCTGACCGGACGGGAGTTCCGCGCATGACCGCCACCACCCCCACCGAGCCGCAGGCCCCCGCCCGGCGCGGCGGCCCGGCCGCCGGCGAGCGGGAGCGGGTCAGCGCGTTCTGGAGCCTGTCCCGCGCCATGCTGCTCGGGATGAAGCGCGACCGCACCGCGGCCTTCTTCATCCTGCTGTTCCCGCTGGTGTTCCTGGTCTTCTTCGGCTCCGTGACCAAGGGCTCCGGCAGCCCGCACGCCAAGGTGGCGCAGGTCGGCGCGGTGAAGCTGTTCGACTCGATCCAGGGCGAGGACCGGGCCGGGCTGGACAAGGTCCTCACCATCACGAAGACCGACGACGAGGCCGGCACGCTGGAGAAGGTCCGCAAGGGCGACTACGACGCGCTGATCAAGCAGGGCCCGAACGGCACGGTCGAGCTGCGCTACACCGCCGCCGACCAGGTCCGGGCCGGCGCGCTCCAGGGCATCCTCAACTCGGTGGTCCAGAGCGCCAACCAGGCCGCCACCGGGCAGAAGCCGGCCTTCGTGCTGGACTCCCAGCAGGTCGAGGACAAGTCGCTCAAGCCGATCCAGTTCCTCACCCCCGGCCTGCTCGGCTGGGCCGTCGCCACCGGCGCGGTGTTCGGTGCCGCGCTGACCCTGGTCAACTGGCGCAAGACCAAGGTGCTGCGCCGGCTGCGGCTGGCCCCGCTCAGCGCCGGAACCGTGATCAGCTCCCGGGTCCTGGTCTCGCTGCTGACCGCGTTCCTGCAGACCGCCGTCTTCCTGGTGGTCGCGACCAGCTTCTTCGGGCTGAAACTCACCGGCAACTGGTGGCTGGTCATCCCGCTGGTGGCCTGCGCGACGCTCGCCTTCATGTCGATCGGCCTGCTGGCCGGCTCGGTCGCCAAGACCGAGGAGGCGGCCAACGGCATCTCGCAGATCATCGTGCTGCCGATGTCCTTCCTGTCCGGCTCGTTCTTCCCGCTGGACGGCGCCCCGGAGTGGCTGAAGGCCGTCTCCAAGGTCATGCCGCTGCACTACCTGGTCGAATCCGCCCAGTCGGTGCTCACCCGCGGCGGCGGCGTCATGGACGCCGTGCCGACCATGGGCGGCCTGCTGCTCTTCGCGGCCGTGCTGACCGGCATCTCCTGGAAGCTGTTCCGCTGGGAGGACTGACCGTCCGGCGCTGATCTGCTACGCCGACGTCCGCCGGTCCCCTCCCGACGGGGTCGTACGCCTTTGGTCCCGGTGTACGACCCCGTCGGCGTCTGCGACCATGGTCGGGTGAGAGAGATCCGGCGAGGCACGTTGAGCGAGGAGACCTTCTACGACCAGGTCGGCGGTGAGCCGACCTTCCGGCGGCTGGCCCACCGGTTCTACGAAGGCATCGCCGAGGACGAGTTGCTGCGGCCGATGTACCCCGAGGAGGACCTCGGACCGGCCGAGGAGCGGATGGCCCTCTTCCTGATGCAGTACTGGGGCGGCCCGCGCACCTACAGCGAGCGGCGCGGCCACCCGCGGCTGCGGATGCGGCACGCGCCGTTCAAGGTCGACAAGGCCGCGCACGACGCCTGGCTCACCCACATGCGGGCGGCCGTCGCGGACCTGGAGCTGCCGGCCGAGCACGAGCAGCAGCTGCTCGAGTACCTGGTCTACGCCGCCGCCTCGATGATCAACACCCCGGGCTGAGCCCCGGACCGCTCCTCGGCGGGGCGGGCCGGGCCCCGGACCGCCGTTACCGGAGCGGGCTGAGGCCCAGCCCCGCGCCCGGCGCGGCCGCGGTCCGCACCACCACCGAGCCCACCGGGGAGCTCAACCGCAGCCAGCCGCCCGCCCGGTGCACCGAGAGCGGCGCCTCGGGGCTCAGGAAGCCGATCCGGTACGAGGCGTGGACGGCGCGCAGCGGCAGCTCCGGCAGCACCGAGACCGGGCGGGACCACACCTCGTCCGCCAGCCGGTCCAGCACCGCGCGGGTGCGGTGGTGCTCCGGGACGGCCTCGCTGCGCTCGCGGAACTCCCCGACCGCCGCCATCAGTTCGCGGCACACCTCGGCCGCCGGCGGGGTGCCGACCGGCCGCCAGCCGGTGCGCGGCGGCAGCAGCCCGGCCCAGGCCGGACCGGTCACCGGCGCGGGCAGCGCGACGGCGCCCGACCCGGCGTCCACGCCGTCCAGCAACCGGCCCGCGGAGACGGTCAGGTCCACCGGCTCGTCCAGACCGTCCAGCCGGGCCGTGCGGATCGCCAGCACGCCCGAGTCGCCCAGCGGCAGCCGTCCGAAGACCGCCAGCACGCCGTCCCCCTCGCCCGGACCCACCGCCTGGATCCGGACGGCCGCCGCCCGGTCGAAGCGCAGCAGGCGCAGCAGGAAGGCGGAGAGGTCGGCGGCCTCCCCGGTGTCGGTCAGGGCGAGACGGGCGGTGATGGTCACAGTGGTTCAGCTCGAATCGTCGGGTGCGGTCAGACGGCGGCGACTACCGGCTCTTCGTCCATGAAGCGGCCGAGGAACTCCCGCTCCACCGGCGAGATCCGGCGCGGCCGGCCCTCGGCCAGGTCGTAGGGGACGACCACGGTGGACGCCCGGACGTACACGATGTCGCCGCCGTCCTCGGCGACGTCCTTGATCTCGTACGAGACGGTCAGCGAGGCGCCGCCGATCTTCGTCACCCAGGTCTCGATGGTGACCGGCTCGGGCCGGTGCACCAGCGGACGCTTGTAGTCGATCTCGTGGCGGGCCACCACCGAGCCGCCCGCGAACTCCCCGGCACCGGCCGCGGCGGCCTGGGTGAACATGAAGTCGATCCGGGCCTCCTCCAGGTAGCGCAGGAAGACCACGTTGTTGACGTGCCCGAAGGCGTCCATGTCGGACCAGCGCAGCGGGCAGGCGTAGATGTGGCGAGCCACGGGAGTTCTCCTCGGTGTCCGGTCGCCCGCCGCCGTCCACCGCCGGGGCGGCGGGCGGTCGGCGACGGGCCGCGGCCCGGCAGGCCGCCCCGGAGGGCAGTCTGCCGGGCCGTCGTGACGGCTGGGTGTCAGCCTCGGGTCAGCTTCTTGTACGTGGCCCGGTGCGGACGGGCGGCGGCGGCGCCGAGCCGCTCGATCTTGTTCTTCTCGTACGACTCGAAGTTGCCCTCGAACCAGAACCACTTGCTCTCGCCCTCGTAGGCGAGGATGTGGGTGGCCACCCGGTCCAGGAACCAGCGGTCGTGGGAGATGACCACGGCGCAGCCGGGGAACTCCAGCAGGGCGTTCTCCAGCGAGGAGAGCGTCTCGACGTCGAGGTCGTTGGTGGGCTCGTCGAGGAGCAGCAGGTTGCCGCCCTGCTTGAGGGTCAGCGCCAGGTTCAGGCGGTTGCGCTCACCACCGGAGAGCACGCCGGCCGGCTTCTGCTGGTCCGGGCCCTTGAAGCCGAAGGCCGACACGTAGGCGCGGGACGGCATCTCGACCTGGCCGACGTTGATCCAGTCCAGACCGTCGGAGACGACCTCCCAGAGGGTCTTCTTCGGGTCGATGTTGGCGCGGGTCTGGTCGACGTAGCTGATCTTGACCGTCTCGCCGACCTTGACCGTGCCGCTGTCCGGGGTCTCCAGGTCCTGGAGCATCTTGAACAGGGTGGTCTTGCCGGCGCCGTTCGGGCCGATGATGCCGACGATGCCGTTGCGCGGCAGGGTGAAGCTCAGGTCGTCGATCAGGACCTTCTCACCGAAGGCCTTGTTGAGGTTCTCGACCTCGATGACGATGCTGCCCAGGCGCGGGCCCGGCGGGATCTGGATCTCCTCGAAGTCCAGCTTCCGCATCTTGTCCGCCTCGGCCGCCATCTCCTCGTAGCGGGCCAGACGGGCCTTGGACTTCGCCTGGCGGCCCTTGGCGTTGGAGCGGACCCACTCCAGCTCCTCCTTGAGGCGCTTGGCGCGCTTGGCGTCCTTCTGCCCCTCGACCTTCAGGCGGGACTGCTTGGACTCCAGGTAGGTGGAGTAGTTGCCCTCGTAGCCGATCGCGCGGCCGCGGTCGAGCTCCAGGATCCAGCCGGCCACGTTGTCCAGGAAGTACCGGTCGTGGGTGACGGCGACGACGGTGCCGGGGTACTTGGCCAGGTGCTGCTCCAGCCAGTTCACCGACTCGGCGTCCAGGTGGTTGGTGGGCTCGTCGAGCAGCAGCAGGTCGGGGGACTCCAGCAGCAGCTTGCAGAGCGCCACACGGCGCTTCTCGCCACCGGAGAGCTTGGTGACCGGCCAGTCGCCGGGCGGGCAGCCCAGGGCGTCCATGGCCTGCTCCAGCTGGGCCTCCAGGTCCCACGCGTTGGCGTGGTCCAGCTCCTCCTGGAGCTTGCCCATCTCGTCCAGCAGGGCGTCCGAGTAGTCGGTCGCCATCAGCTCGGCGATCTCGTTGAAGCGGTCGAGCTTCCCCTTGATCTCCTTGACGCCGTCCTCGACGTTCTCCAGGACGGTCTTGGTCTCGTCCAGCGGCGGCTCCTGGAGCAGCATGCCGACGGTGAAACCGGGCGAGAGGAAGGCGTCGCCGTTGGAGGGGTGCTCCAGGCCGGCCATCATCTTCAGCACGGTGGACTTACCGGCGCCGTTGGGGCCCACGACGCCGATCTTCGCTCCGGGGAGGAAGCTGAGCGTCACGTCGTCAAGGATGACCTTGTCTCCGTGAGCCTTGCGCACCTTGCGCATCGTGTAGATGTATTCCGCCACGTGAGATCGCTCCGGCGTCGTCGGGAGTATTCGGCTTGCAGCCTTCCATTGTGCCGCACCCGGCCCTGAGGCCCGAATCGCCTGGATGACCCCACCGGGGTATCCGGAAGCGCTCCCGCCCGCCCCGGCCCCGCCACCCGGACCGCGGCCGCCCGGGGCCCCCGCTCCCGCCCTCCCGGCCGCCTCTCCGCGGCCCGCACCCCGGCCACCCCGGGCCCCGCCGCCCCGTGGCCGACGCCCCCGGAGGCCCGCCCGGGAAACGCGACGGCCCAGCTCCCCGCAGCGGGTGCGGGGAGCCGGGCCGGTTGCCGCTCTCAGGGCCTCGGGAGGTCGGTGACCCCCGGCCCGCTCGGGCGGTTCCGTCGCTTCGGGCGCTTCGGGCGCCTCAGGCGGTTCGGACGGTTCAGGCGGTGGTGCGACCGTGGCGGCCGCGGCGGCGCAGGACGAAGACGGCGGCGCCACCGGCCACGACCAGGCCACCGGCGACGGCGGCGAGGATCGGGGTGGAGTCATTGGCACCGGTCTGGGCCAGGCCACCGGTGCCCGGGGCGGCGCTGGTGGTCGCCGGGGTCGGCTGGCCGGCGCCGGTGCTCGGGGTGCCCGACGGGGCCGCGCTCGGGGTGCCGGACGGCGTGCCGGTCGCGGCGGGGGTGGTCGGGGCCGGGGTCGGGGTCACGCCGACCTTGCAGTCCAGGACGCCGGTGAACTGCTTGGTGTAGCCGTTCGGGCCGGTCACGGTGAAGTCGTAGTGCGCCTTCTCCTCGACCTTGACGAGCACGCTCTCGGTCTTGCCCGGCTGGACGGCGACCTGCTGCTTGCCGACCGTGACGGTGGCGGCCTCGTCACCGCTGTTGGTGACGGACACCCGCACGCCGCCGGTGGCGCACTCCTCCTTGGCGGTGCTGTCGATCAGCGCGCCCTTGCCCTGCTTCCAGGTGGCCTTGGCGCCGCCGGCGACGTTCACCTTGGTGGAGCCGGCCAGGATCATGGTCTGGCTGTGGCGGCCGCGGGAGTCCACGCCGCTCATGAAGACCCGGCCGCTGAGCACGGTGGCCT
This sequence comes from Kitasatospora sp. NPDC056800, assembly GCF_042789775.1. NCBI lineage: Bacteria > Bacillati > Actinomycetota > Actinomycetes > Kitasatosporales > Streptomycetaceae > Kitasatospora > Kitasatospora sp. NPDC056800. Next base: position 45,215 of record NZ_JBHUAL010000024.1, read on the forward strand.
CGGCGGTGGCGTTGATGGCGGCCTTGCCGTCCGGGGTGCCGGCCGGCACGTCCAGGAACAGCGGGGTGTCCTTGCCGATCGGACCGGCCAGGCTGCCGTTGACCGGCTTGCTGTCCTTGTCCAGCAGCTTGATCTTGTCCGCGGCGTCGCCGGTGACGGTCAGCTTGACCTCGTTCGCGCTGGAGTTCAGCAGGAACGGGCCGAGCTTGCCGCCCGACTTCCCGGAGACCGAGTCCGGGGAGAGGGTCAGCGAGGGCTTCGGCTCGGCCGCGACGCCCTTGTTGGCGTCGCCGACGAGGTAGTCGCGCAGCTTCTTGGCCTTGTCGTTGCGCGGGACGGCGTTCTTGTTGTCCGAGAACTTCCAGATCGCGGCCTGGGTGCCGGCGGCGGCGTCCGCGTCGGTCAGGCTGTCGACGCCGGCGGCCGTCGCGAGGGACGTCAGGCTGGCCTGCGGGTACGAGTTGTCCAGGATCCAGCGGATCTTGGGGGCGTTCGCGTTGCTGTTGAGCGAGCTCGACGCCCAGTCCGCCTCGTGGTACTTGGCGCCGCTGTCCAGGTAGACCGGGTTGTCGAAGTCGATGCAGTACGTCCGGAGCTTCTCCCCGGCAGCCGTCTTGAGGGTGAACAGGCCGCCGTCGACGGTGCCCTTGCCCTCGACGTCGATCTTCTCGCCGAGCATCTCGTTCTGGACTTCCGCCGTCACGCCCGAGGTCGGGGCGCCGGCCGCGACCGCCGCACCGGCCGCGAACAGGCCTCCGCCAAGCGCCAAGCTGGTCGTGAGCATGACAGTGGTTATCCGGGACAGACTCCGCCCCTGCCTCTGGAACATCTGGGATCCCTCCGGGCCGGGCCGCACCGAGTGGGCGGCCCGCCGACTTGCCGTTCCGCGCGTGCCCCCTGTGGCACTGCTACGGGTATGAACCAGACGAATCCTATTGAGCCCCAGAGGCCCGGAAACCCCCATGCGAAATCAGGACGATTCCGTATCTGGATCGTTATCAATCCCCTCAGGTCCCACACAAGCTGACGGTCGGCCAGAAAGTCCCGGGCCGCTTTCTGTTATCCGGTCGGATTGCGCGTGCGGGCACAACGACGTTCTCGATCAACATATTTGTCGACAGGGAAGGTCACCGACCGATCAGGTCAGGGCATCCTCGGCGCCACCTCCCCGCTCCGCCCCGGACACCTCGCCCGACTCCCCCGCGGCCGGCCGCCCGCCCGGCGGCAGCGCCCGGACGACGGGTGCCGCGACCGCCGCCGGGGCCGGCGCCGGGGGCACCCCGGAGCCCCTGCGCGCCTCCACCGCGCTGACGATCCACCCCGGCACGGCCTCGCCCCCGCCCTCCGCCCCGGCCGGACCGGCGCCGCCCGGCGGCTGCCCGCGCACCCCCGCCGCCCACCGGAACGCCGTGGTACCACGGGTGAGGTCGTGTCCGACCGATCGGGCGTCGATCTCGGCCCGGCTCCGCTTCACCTCCCCCTCCGTCCACTCGCGCACCCGCAGCCGGCCGCTCACCAGCACCGGATCGCCCTTGGACAGCGAGCCGATCAGATTGACCGCCAGCGCCCGCCAGGCCGTCACCGCCACCCACTGCGTCTCGCCGTCCACCCAGCACTCGCGCTGCCGGTCGTACCGCCGCTCGGTGCAGCCGAGCCGGAAGTTCGCCATCGGCACCCCGCCGCTGGTTTCGCCGTAGCTCACCTCCGTCGCCACATTGCCGATCACCGTCACATGCGTCTCGCTCACGGCGCACCCTCCGTTCTCGCCGATGCACCGTACGGAATCGACCGGTGCGCCTTGAGCGTGCACTTCGGGGGAAATCCGGGCCACCGACTTCCGAAATCCTGTGGATAACTCGGGCCTGTGGAACTGTTGTCACCCGCAGGGGTGAATTTCAGCCTTCCGTCGCCGCTTCGACCCCGCTTCTTCGCGGCCATGACAACAAACTCGCTGCTCGCCGCCCGGCCGGCGCACCCCGGAACCCGCCCGGGAACGCGCCCCGGAAGGCGCCCCGACGGCCGTCCGCGCACGTCATACGACCGGCGCAACCGCGATTAAGGCCCCCACCCGCACCGTCGGCGCCGCATTCTCCGTGCCGAATCCATAACGGGTGAGGAGGCAGCCCCGTAACGACTGCACAACGTCCGGCGCGGAACACTCCCAGACCGCTGCACTCACGGCCTTCACCTGCGATTATCGGACCGCTCCACCGAACCGACACACCAACGGCGGTGTCGTCACACCCGGCCTGGGAACCGGTCACCCTTATCCTGTCCCCGACAGGGCGAGGGCCCACCACCCCCACCCCCACCCTCAGGTACGGGGCCGGACAGCGCGCGCCCCGGCGCTCGCCAGCCCGATCCCGGCCACGGTCGCGCCCGCCAGGGCACCGCCCGTCCCGCCCCCATAGCTCAGCGGATAGAGCACCCGCCTTCTAAGCGGTAGGTCGCAGGTTCGAATCCTGCTGGGGGCACCACCCCGCAATTCCGCAGGCCACCACTCCGGCGGACACTTTCCGTGTCCGCTCCGGACCAGTCGGTAATCCCGTACACCAACCGTTCCGCGCACTCATCGCACAGAACTCGTGACCATGCGTGTCGGGCCGTCGGGAAAACGGGGCGAAAAACGGGTCCAACCGGAACAACCGGAATTCCCGGTGAATCCCCCACCCCGAACACGCCGGAGCCCGCCCCGGGCCGGGCCGGCGCGCCCGGAAGCGCCCCGGCCTACCCCGCCAGCCCGGCCAGCCCGGCCAGGTAGGCGTCCAGCAGCTCCGTCTGCCGCTCCGCCGGGAACTCCTCCGGGGCGAACAGCGCCTGGACCACCAGGCCCAGCACGAAGGCCTGCGCCCCCGCCGCGAGCGCGGCCGGGTCGGCCCGCGCCGGGAGCTCCCCCAGCCGCTGGGCGTCCGCGACGTGCGCCGTGAGCGCGGTGCGCGAGCGCGCGTAGCGGCCCGCGTGGGCGGCCGCCAGCTCCGGGTCGGCCAGGGCGTGGTCCCAGGAGCCGACCCAGATCCGGTTGTCGGCGGCGGCCTCGCCGTCCAGCGGCAGCACGTCCAGCAACGACGCCCGCACCCGGGCCAGGCCGGCCGGCGGCGCGCTGCCGTCGGCGGGGGCGGTGCGCCGGGGCCGGGCCAGCGAGCGCCGGTCCAGCTCCTCCAGGGCGTGGCTCAGCAGCGCCCGCTTGTTCGGGAAGTAGTGCGTCAACAGCCCGGTGGAGGCACCCAGTTCGGCGGCCACCGCGCGCAGGGTCAGCCCCTCGAAGCCCCGGGTGGAGAGCACCCGCCACACCCCCTCGGAGACTTCCGAGCGTCGGGCGTCATGGTCTCCACGGGCCGGTGTCATGGGGGCTATCTTACGTACCAAACGTTTGTTATGAATAGTCCAGCCAACCTCAGCACCACCCGTGAAAGGCCGCCCGTGTTTGCCGTACCGCTCACCGAGAACGCCGAACTGCGCCCGCTGGAGCCCTGGCAGGCGCCCGAGTTCCTGACCCACCTCGACCGCGCCCGCGCCCACACCGACCCGTGGATCCCCTGGGCCACCTTCTCCGTCGACCTGGAGTCCGCCCGCGCCACCCTCCAGCGCTACGCCGACGGCCTGGCCGCCGACCAGAAGCGGATCTACGGGATCTGGCTGGACGGCACCCTGGTCGGCGGCGTGATGTTCGTGAGCTTCGACGCCCGGTCCGGCGTCTGCGAGATCGGCGCCTGGACGGAGCCGGCCGGCGAGGGCCACGGGCTGATCACCGCCGCCGTCAAGCAGCTGCTCGACTACGCCTTCACCACCCGCGGCATGCACCGCGCCGAGTGGTGGTGCTCCTCCGTCAACGCCCGCAGCCGGGCGGTCGCCGAGCGGGTCGGCATGACCCGCGACGGCGTGCTGCGCGAGTGGTACCCGTACAACGGGGTCCGCTACGACAAGGAGATCTGGGCCGTGCTGGCCGACGAGTGGACCAGCCGGGCCTGAACCGGGAACGGCGCCGGGCCCGGTGGACTCCCCCGCCCACCGGGCCCCGCACCGCACCGCACCACACCGTCCCGGCGGCCCACCAGCCCGCCGGCCGCCCACCCGTCAGGCGGCCGGCGCCACCCCCGCTGACCCGGCCGAGCCCGCCAGCTCGGCCGGCCGCAGCCGCAGCACGCACACCAGCGCCAGCGCCAGCACCCCGCCCGCCGACAGGAAGACCACGTCCACCGCGTCCGTGAAGCTGCGCACCGCGTGCTCGCGCGCCGCCCCGGTCAGCGCCCGGACCGCGCCGAGCGGCCGCCCCGGCTCGCCCGCCTCGAAGACCCGGGTCAGCACGGTGCCGAAGAGCGCCGCGCCGAGCGCGCTGCCGAGGCTCTGGAAGAACCGGATCCCCGTGGTCGCCACCCCCAGCTGGTGCCGGGGCGCGGTCTCCTGCACCACCGTGACCAGCTGGCCGATCAGCTGCCCCAGCCCGCAGCCCAGCAGGGCGAGTTCGGCCAGCACCGCCCACAGCCCGGTGTCCGGCCCGCTGAGGCCGAGCAGGGCGAGGGCGAGCGTGGCGCAGGCCGCGCCGGCCGCCAGGAAGGTCCGGGGCGGGTGGCCGCGCCCGGTCAGCCGCCCGACCAGCAGGCCGGCCGCCGTCATCCCGGCCGCCATCGGGACCAGGTAGAGGCTGGCCGAGGTCGGGGCCACGCCCCGGGCGATCTGCAGGTAGAGCATCACGTACATGATCGAGCCGACCATGCCCATCCCGACCAGCCCCTGGATCGCGAAGCCCAGCCGCACCGCGCGGATCCGGAACAGCGACAGCGGCAGCACCGGCTCGGCGGCGGTGGCCTGACGCCACAGGAAGAGGCCGAGCGCGGCCAGGGTGGCGGCGGCGAGCCCGAGGATCACCGGGGAGGTCCAGGCGTGGTCCTTGCCGCCCCACTCGGTGACGAGCAGCAGCCCGGTCGCGAAGGCCGCCGCGAGGGCCGCGCCGACGAAGTCCAGGCTCCGGCGGCCGGTCGCCCGGGGCAGCCTGACCACCAGGGCCACGCCGACCAGCACCAGCAGGCCGAGCGGCAGGTTGACGTAGAAGACCCAGCGCCAGCCGAGGTGGTCGGTGAGCAGCGCGCCGACCAGCGGGCCGACCGCCATGCCGAGGCCGGCGACGATCCCGCCCACGGCCCCGCCCTTGGCCCCGCCGCGCTCCTCCGGGTCCTTGAACTGGGCGATGACCACCATGGTGACGCTCATCAGCCCGCCGCCGCCGACGCCCTGCACCGCCCGGAAGGCGATCAGCTGGTCCATCGACTGCGCCGCCCCGCAGAGCGCCGAGCCGAGCAGGAAGGTGCCGACGGCCCCGAGCAGCACGCGCTTGGCGCCGTACACGTCGCAGAGCCTGCCGTACAGCGGCAGCAGCGCGGTGGCGGCCAGGGCGAACGCGCTGACCAGCCAGGGCAGCCGGTCCACGCCGTGGACGGGATCGAGGTCGCGGACGATCGGCACGGTGGCGGCCGACACGATGTTCATGTCGAGCACCGCCAGCACGATCGTGACCAGGCAGAGCAGCATGCCCAGCTTGCGCTGGGCCGGGGTCATCAGCGCGGTGTCCGGCGGCGCGGGTGCGGCAGCGGGTACGGCAGCGGCGGTGGTGGCCATGGTCGGGTCCCCCCAGGGTCCGTCGGATTCGCGCCGGGGCCGGGGCGGCCGGCGGCACGCCCTCACCATCGCAGCGTTTTTGGACTCGGTCAATTCTTCATCCCGACCAATCTTTCCGCCTGGTCAACATTTGATCCTGGTACAGTCCCCCCATGGCGATGCGACCCGCACAGGACTTCGGCCCCGACGTCGACCTCGACGCCCTCCCGCTGCGCGAGCGCAAGAAGTTCCAGACCGGCATGCGGATCTTCCGCACGGCCGTCGCGCTGTTCACCGAGCGCGGCTTCGACCAGGTCTCGGTCGCGGAGATCGCCGCCGCCGCCGAGGTGTCCAAGATGACCGTCTTCAACTACTTCCCCACCAAGGAAGACCTGGTCATGGGCCCGATGGAGCAGCACCTCGACGAGCCGGCCCAGGCGGTGCGCGACCGCGCCCCGGGCACCTCGGCGGTGACGGCGCTGCGCGAGCAGTTCCTCGCCGCACTGGAGCGCTTCGACCCGGCCGCCGGGCTGAACGACGACCGGATCGTGCTCGACGTGGTCCGGCTGATCCACCGCACCCCCGCGCTGACCGCCCGCGCCACCCACGGCTTCGACCGGCTGGCGCACGCCGCGCTCGCCGCCGAACTGCTCGCCCAGGACCCGGCCCACGACGAACTGACCGCCCGGGTCGCCACCGCCCAGCTGCTCGCCGTCCGGGTCGCGCTGATCGCCGCCAACCACCGGCGGATGCTGGCCGGCGAGCGCGCCGCCGACGCCCTGCCCGCCGTCCTGGAGGAGGCCCGCCGCGCCTTCGCCCTGCTCGAGCACGGCCTCGGCGACTACTGCACCCGCGCCGCCTGAGAGAGTTGGCGCACCACGACCGACCGGAGGTGCGCATGGACCAGCCGCTGCTCACACGGGACCGCTCCGCCCTGCCCGCGCAGGCCGACGGCCTCAACGCGTACGTCGGCGAGGACGGCGTCGCCGTCCTGGAGTTCGCCCGCCCGCACCGCCGCAACGCGGTGACCCTGGCGGTCTGGCAGGCGCTGCCCAAGGTGCTGGAGCAGCTGGCCGGCCACCCGGGCGTGCGCGTCCTGCTGCTCACCGGCGCCGGCAACACCTTCAGCGCGGGCGCGGACATCGCCGAACTCTCCGAGGTGTACGGCGATCCGGACCGCGCGGAGGCCTACCACGCGACCAACGTCGCCGCCGAGGAGGCGCTGGCGGCCTTCCCGCACCCGACCCTCGCCGTGGTGCACGGCGCCTGCGTCGGCGGCGGCTGCCAGCTGGCCGTCGCCTGCGACCTGCGGTTCGTCGCCGAGGACGCCCGGCTCGGGATCACCCCGGCCAAGCTCGGCGTGGTCTACCCGGCGGTGCCGACCGTACGGCTGGCCCGGCTGATCGGCCCGGCCCGGGCCAAGTACCTGCTGTTCTCCGGCGAGTTGGTGGCCGGCCGGGACGCGCTGCCGCTCGGCCTGGCCGAACGCGTCCTGCCGGACGCCGAACTGGACGCCGCCGCCCTGGACTTCGCCCGGCTGCTGACCCGTCGCTCCGCCCAGACCGTCGGCGCGGCCAAGGCCGTCCTGGACGCCCCGCCCGAGCGGGCCGACGAGGTCCTGGCCCCCTGGCTGCTCCGCGCCCGGGAGGGCTCGGACGTCCGCGAGGGCCTGGCCGCCTTCCTGGAGGGCCGGCCCGCCCGGTTCTGAACGGGAACGGGTCCGAGCGGGAACGCTCCCGCGCGGGAACGGTGCGGGCCCGGCGGAAGGGGCCGCACCAGCACCCGTACGATCATCCGGCCGGAACCCGTCCACCCCTTCCCGCCCCCGGAGCACCCACCCCGATGACGACCGAGGCCCAGGCCGTGCCCGCCCCGCCCGCCCCCACCCGCCGGACGGCCCTGGCCCGCCGGATCACCGACGGCCTGGAGCCGAAGAACGTGATCCTCGTGCTGCTCCCGCTGCTGGGCGGCCTCCGCTACGGCTGGGCGGGCATCGGCTGGGCGCTGTTCGCCGCCCTGTTCGCCGCCGTCGTCCCGACCCTGATCATCGGCCACGGCATGCGCAAGGGCACCGTGGCGGACCGTCACGTCGGCCGACGGCAGCGCCGGCTGACCCTCTTCCCGCTCATCATGGGCTCGGTGCTGCTCAGCTTCGCGGTGATGATCGGACTGGACGCCCCGGCCGACCTGACCGCGCTGGTGCTGGCGATGTTCGCCTCGCTGGTCCCGATCCTGGTGATCACCGTCTGGTGGAAGGTCTCCGTGCACACCGCCGTGGCCACCGGCGCGGTGGTCTGCCTCGCCATCGCGCTCGGCCCGCTCTGGCTGCTGCTCGGCGCGCTGGTCCCGCTGATCGGATGGTCCCGGGTGGTGCTGCGGGACCACACCGCCGCGCAGACGGCCGTCGGCGCGGCGGTGGGCGCGCTCGCCGCCGGCCTCACCTTCTGGGCCGCCCGCTGACGGACGGCCCACCGGCCCGGGCGACCAGGACGACCGGTCAGCGGATCGGCACCCCCGAGATCGCCCGGGCGATCACCAGCCGCTGGATCTCGCTGGTCCCCTCGAAGATCGAGTAGATCGCGCTGTCCCGGTGCATCCGCTCCACCGGGTACTCCCGGGTGAAGCCGTTGCCGCCGAGGATCTGCATCGCCTGCGCGGTCACGTACTTGGCGGTCTCGCCCGCGTACAGCTTGGACATCGAGCCCTCGGCCGCCGTGAACGGCTGGTTGTTGACCGCCATCCAGGAGGCCCGCCACACCAGCAGCCGGGCCGCGTCGATCCGGGTCCTCATGTCGGCGAGCTGGAAGGCCACGCCCTGGTTGTCGATGATCGGCCGGCCGAACTGCTCCCGGGTCCTCGCGTAGTCCAGCGCCACCTCGTACGCGGCCCGGGCGATGCCGATCGCCTGCGCGCCGACGGCCGGCCGGGAGGCCTCGAAGGTGGCCATCGCCGCGTTGCCCCTGCCGCCGGGGCGCTTGACGCCCTCGCGGGCCCGGGCGAGGCGCTCGTCCAGCTTCTCCTTGCCGCCGAGCAGGCAGCTGCCGGGCACCCGGACGCCGTCCAGCACCACCTCGGCGGTGTGCGAGGCGCGGATGCCGTGCTTCTTGAACTTCTGGCCCTGGCTCAGCCCCGGGGTGCCCGGCGGGACGACGAAGGAGGCCTGGCCCTTGGCGCCGAGCTCCGGGTCGACGGTGGCGACCACCACGTGGACGGCGGCGATCCCGCCGTTGGTGGCCCAGGTCTTGGTGCCGGTGAGCACCCACTCGTCCTTGGCCTCGTCGTACACCGCCCGGGTGCGCAGCGCCGAGACGTCGGAGCCGGCGTCCGGCTCGGAGGAGCAGAAGGCGGCCACCTTGACGTCCTCCGGGGTGCCGAACATCTGCGGGGTCCAGGTGCCGATCTGCTCGTCGGTGCCGTTGGCTAGCACCGCGACGGCGGCCAGGGTGGTGCCGACGATGGACAGCCCGATGCCCGCGTCGCCCCAGAACAGCTCCTCCATGGCGATCGGGATGCCGACGCCGGAGGGGTCGAAGTACTGCTGGGCGTAGAAGTCCAGCGAGTAGATGCCGAGTTTGGCGGCCTCCTGGATGACCGGCCAGGGGGTCTCCTCGCGCTCGTCCCACTCGGCCGCGGCGGGGCGCATCACGTCGGCGGCGAAGCCGTGCAGCCAGTCGCGTACGGCGAGCTGGTCCGCGCCCGGGTCCAGCGAGAACGTGCTGCTCATGGTGCGTGCCTCCGAAGACGTGTGCGGCCGACCGGGGTGTTACCTCGGGTAACATCGTCGGAGTCTGCTACTGATTGGTAACCGGTGTCAACGCCCAGACGGACCCCAACTCCGAGGAGCAGCGCATGTCCCGAGAGCCCCGCCGCGAGCAGCTGCTCAACGCCGCCGACCGGGTCGTCCAGCGCGAGGGGCCGGGCGCCAGCATGAACGCCATCGCCGCCGAGGCCGGCATCACCAAGCCGATCCTCTACCGCCACTTCGGCGACCGGAACGGCCTGATCAGAGCCCTGACCGAGCGCCACACCGGCGGACTGCTGGCCGCCGTCCGGGCCGCCCTCGCCGAGCCGCTGGAGCGCCGCGACCGGGTCGAGCACGTCCTGGACACCTACCTCGCCGGCATCGAGGCCCGCCCCCAGGTCTACCGGCTGCTCACCCACCCCGAGCCCGGCGACCCGAGCGGCGCCGGCAACGCCCTCGCCCCCGCGCTCCGGCAGATCGCCGAGGAGATCACCCGGGCCGTGCAGAGCCAGGTCGACCTCGGCGCCGACCGCGACCTGCTCGCCGAGGCCTGGGGCCGGGGCATCACCGGGATGGTGCTGGCCGCCGGGGACTGGTGGCTGGAGACCAGACCCTGCTCGCGCGCCCGGATGGTGCAGGCGCTGGCCGACCTGCTCTGGGGCCGGCTGGCCGCCGCCGCGGACCGGCCTACCGCCGTCCTGCCGACCGCGCCCGAACCGGCCGCGGACTGAGTCCTCCGTAGACCGAACTCTTGTGCGGCGCACGGAAGTCCGGGCATCATCGGGCCCCACCCCACCCCCCGCCGTGCGAGGTCCCCGATGCGCCTGCGCCGCACCGCCGTCGCCCTGCTGCTCGCCGCCACCGCCGTCCTGACCGCCGTCCCGGCCTCGGCCCACGACGGCCCCCCGGACCGCTTCCCCACCGGAACGGCCACCGCCGCCGACGGCCGTACCGCCCTCACCGACGCCCAGGGCCGCCGGCTCCTCCTGCGCGGCTTCAACCTCGACAAGTACGCCGAGGCCACCCCGGCCGACCTCGACTCCGTCGCCGCCCAGGGCTTCACCCTGGTCCGGCTGCCGGTCTCCTGGACCAGGCTGGAACCCCGGCGCGGCCGCCTCGACCCCACCGAACTGCACCGCGTCCAGCGGCTCCTCGACCGGGCCGACCGGCTGGGCCTGCTGGTCCTGGTCGACCTCCACCAGGACGTCTACGGGCCCGCGTTCGGCGGCGGCACCAACGGCGTCCCCGTCTGGGCCACCCGGGACGACGGCCTGCCGTTCACCCCGGACCCGGACGACTGGTTCGCCGGCTACTTCCAGCCCGCCGTCCAGGCCGCCTTCCGCCACCTCTACGACGACCCCGACCTGCGCGCCTGGCAGGCCGACTTCTACACCCGGCTCGCCCGCGAACTGCGCGGCCACCGCTCGCTGCTGGGCTACGACCTGTTCAACGAGCCGTTCGGCCCGGTGGACGGCGACCCGAGCGACCCGGCCGTGCTGGCCGCCGCCGCCTCCGCCCTGGAGCAGGGCCGGCTGGCCGACATGTACCGCCGCCTGATCGCCGCCGTGCGCCGGGCCGACTCCCGCGCCTGGCTGTTCGTCGAGCCGACCGTGCTGGTCGGCCAGGGCGTGCCCACCAGCCTGCCCGGCTTCGCCGACCCCCGCCCCGGCGCGGCCCGGCTCGGCTACGCGCCGCACTTCTACGACACCGCGGTCGAGGGCGGCGCCGACTGGAACCCCGCCGACGGCTTCGTGGAGCGGTACACCGCCGCGATCACCGGCTACCCGGCCGCCCACCGCCTGCCCGTCCTGGTCGGCGAGTGGGGCCCGCCGGACTCCCGCACCCCGGGCAACACCGAGCTGGTCCGCCGTCAGACCGCCGCGATGGACGGCTTCGCCGAGGGCTGGACGATGTGGTACTGGTGCCGGGGCAACGGCGGCTACTGCGCGCTCGACCCGGCCGGGCGCCCCGCCCCCGGCGACGAACCCGCCTTCGGCCCGTACCCGGTGGCCGTCGCGGGCACGGACGTCCGCACCGACGCCCGCGCCGACGGCGCCACCGTCCGCTGGCGCGCCGACGGCACCGGGCGCGGCAGCGAACTCCTGCTCCCCCCGGCCGCGTTTCCGCACGGGGCCCGGGTCGCCGTCTCCCCCGCCGGCGCCCGGGTCGAGGTCGACCAGCCGACCGGCGGGCGCGCGGGAACCGTCCGCGTCCGGCTCCCGCACACCCGCCGGGGCACAACCGTGACGGTCACGCTCACCGCGGCCCGACCGTGACGGTGACGGTCAGACCAGCCCCCGGCGGGCCAGCAGCGGCCCGGTCTCCGGCGCCCGGCCGAGGACCGCGCGGAAGGACTCCAGCGGGTCCCGGCTGAACCCGCGCGCCAGCAGCTCGCGCCGGAACAGCTCACCGCTCTCCCGCACCGCGCGCCCGTTGGTCTCGAACCACTGCACGGTGTCGGCGTCCAGCACCTCCGACCAGATGTACGCGTAGTACGCGGCGCTGTAGCCGCTGGAGAAGATGTGCTGGAAGTACGTCGTCCGGTAGCGCGGCGGGATCGCGTCCACCGCGATCCCGGCCGCGGCGAGCGCCCGCGCCTCGAACTCCTCGGCGTCCGCGACCTCCTCGCCGCGCGGCACGGTGTGCCACGCCCAGTCCAGCAGCGTGGCCGCCAGGTACTCCACCGTCCGGAAGCCCTGCCCGAAGCCCTCGGCCGCCGTCATCCGCTCGACCAGCTCGGCCGGCAGCGGCTCCCCGGTCGCGTGGTGGCGGGCGTAGTTGGCCAGCACCTCCGGCCGGACCATCCACATCTCGTTGACCTGCGAGGGGAACTCGACGAAGTCCCGGGGCACCGAGGTGCCGGAGAACAGCGGGTAGCGCACGTCCGAGAACAGCCCGTGCAGCGCGTGCCCGAACTCGTGGAACAGCGTGCGCACCTCGTCCCAGTCCATCAGCACCGGCTCGCCGGGCGCCGGGCGCGGGATGTTGAGGTTGTTCAGCACCACCGGGCGCTGCCCGGTCAGCCCGGACTGGGCCACCATCGCGTCCATCCAGGCGCCGCCGCGCTTGGACGCCCGGGCGTGGAAGTCGCCGATGAACAGGCCCAGCGGGGTGCCGTCCTCCTCGAACACCTCGAAGACCCGGGCGTCCCGGTGGTGGGCCGTCAGCTCCGGCCGCTCGGTGAAGGTCACCCCGTACGCCAGGTTCGCGGCGAAGAACACGCCGTCCCTCAGCACCCGCTCCAGCTCGAAGTACGGGCGCAGCACGGCCGCGTCCACCTGGTAGGAGCTCTGCCGGACCTTCTCCGAGTAGTACGCCCAGTCGTGCGCGGCGATCTCCGTGATGCCGTCCGCGGCGGCCGCCCTGGCCAGCTCGGCGGCCTCCCGGCGGGCGTTGGCCACCGCCGGCTCCACCAGCCGGGCCAGCAGCGAGGAGACCGCCTCGACGGTACCGGCCGTCTCGTCCGCCACCACGTACGCGGCGTGGCTCGGATACCCGAGCAGCGCGGCCCGCTCGGCGCGCAGCCCGGCCATCCGGATCGCCAGCGGGCCGTTGGCCTCGACGCCCCGGCCGAGCGAGGCGGCCAGCAGCCGCTCGCGCACCGCGCGGTCGGTGAGCTGGGCCAGCTCGGGCTGGCCAGAGGTGTTCTTCAGGCTCAGCACGTACCGGCCGTCGTGGCCCAGCACCCGGGCGTTCTCGGCGGCCCCGGCGATCGCGCCCCCGGACAGCCCGGCCAGTTCCTCGGCGGAGTCCAGGACCAGCGCGGCGGCCCGGGTGGCGGCGTTCACGTTCTGCTGGAACGTGGTGCCGAGCGCGGCGAGTTCGGCGTTCAGCTCGCGCAGCCGGGCCTGCTCGGCCGCGCCCAGCCGGGCGCCGGAGCGCACGAAGGCGGTGTACCGGCGCTCCAGCAGGCGCAGCGACTCCGGGTCCAGGCCGAGCCCGGCGCGGTCCCCGTACAGCGCCTCGATCCGGGCGAACAGCGCGAGGTCCAGGTGGATCGCGTCGTGGTGGGCGGCGAGCAGCGGGCTCACCTTCGCCTCCACCTCGTCCAGCACGTCGGTGGTGTCCGAGGAGGACTGGTTGCGGAACACCGCGTCGACCCGGCGCAGCAGCTCCCCGGAGCGCTCCAGGGCCACCAGGGTGTTCTCGAAGGTCGGCAGGCTCCGGTCCGCGGTGATCACCGCGATCTCGGCCAGCTGCTCGGCCATCCCCCGCTCGTACGCGGGCAGGTAGTGCTCCTCGCGGATCTCGGCGAACGGCGGGAGCTCGTAGACCAGCGGGCTGGCCTGGAAGAACGGGTTCACGGTCATTTCGCGAACCCTACGCCGTGTCCCGAGCCGTGCCCACGTGCTTTTGCCGCCCCTCGCGGGGCCCGCGTGCCGCCCGTTGTCGTACCCACCCGTTAACGTCGACGCGCGGGCCCGTCGGTCGCGGGCCGCGGCGTGCCCGTCCGCGGGCCCGCGTCCCCGTACCCGTCCCCGCACGCCCGACCGCGCGCCGGAGAGGAGCAGCCCCCGTGGCACCCAGGACCGCCATCGCGCCCGATCCGCACGGCCCCGGCGGCCGGCTCCAGCCGCTGGACGACACGGGCCGGCCGCTCGGCCCGGCGGAGGCCGTCCGCGACCTCGCCACCGCCGTCGCCGCCCGGGAGGCCGCCGACCACCCGCGCTGGGTCTGGGCCGCGGCCGACTCCGGGTACGCCCCGCTGCTGCCGCGCCTGCCCGACCGGCTCGCCCGCTGCCACGACCTGCGGCTGGTCGAGGCGCTGCTGCTGGCGCACGAGGGCCGGTTCGGGGCGCCGCGCTCGCTCGGCGCCGCCTGGGCCCGGCTGCGGAACCTGCCCGTCCCGGCGGACCTGCCCGAGCCCGGCCTGGCCGACGCCGACGACGGCCAGGACACCCTGTTCGCCCCCGACCGGCTGCAACTGCCGCCCGGCGCCGACCCGTTGGAGGCCGTGGCCGCCGTCCACGCCGAACAGCAGCGCCGGATCGCCGCCATCGCCGACCCGGCCGCCCGGCAGCGCTTCCGGCTGCTGGTCGCCGCCGAGTCGGCCGGCGCCCTGGTGGCCGCCGAGACGGCCCACGACGGGCTGCCCTGGCGGGCCGACGTCCACGACCGGCTGCTGACCGAACTGCTCGGCCCCCGGCCGACCGTCCCCGGCACCCAGCCCAGGGTCCTCGCCGAGCTCGCCGTCGACCTCCAGCAGGCCCTCGGCGCCAAGCCGTTCAACCCCGACTCGCACACCCAGGTGCTGCGCGCCTTCGCCGAGGCGGGCATCCAGCTCGGCTCCACCCGCTCCTGGGAGCTCAAGGGCGTCGACCACCCGGCCGCGCAGCTGCTGGTCCGCTACAAGGAGCTGTCCCGGATCCACGTCGCGCACGGCTGGGCCTGGCAGGACGCCTGGGCCCGCGGCGGCCGGTTCCGGCCCGAGTACGTGGTCGGCGGCGTGGTCTCCGGGCGCTGGGCCAGCCGCGGCGGCGGCGCCCTGCAGATCCCGCGCATCCTGCGCCGCGCCGTGGTCGCCGACCCGGGCTGGCTGCTGGTCGTCGCCGACGCCGCCCAGCTGGAGCCCCGGGTGCTCGCCGCGCTCTCCCAGGACGCCGGGCTGGCCCGCACCGCCGCCGGCGGCGACCTGTACGAGGCGCTCGCCGCCCAGGCCTTCCAGGGCGACCGGGACAAGGCCAAGCTCGGCCTGCTCGGCGCCATGTACGGGCAGACCAGCGGCGACATCGGCCCGCTGCTGAACACCCTGCACCGCCGCTACCCGGCCGCGATGGGCTACGTCGAGGCCGCCGCCCGCACCGGCGAGGACGGCGGCGTGGTCGCCTCCCGGCTCGGCCGGGTCTGCCCGCCGGCCTCCGCCGACTTCCTCGACCTCACCGAGGGCGAGGGCGCGGGCGAGGCCGGCGGCCGCACCGCCCGCGCCCGCGGCCGCTTCACCCGCAACTTCGTCATCCAGGCCAGCGCCGCCGACTGGGCGCTGGCCCTGCTCGCGGCCCTGCGCCGCCAGCTGAACGAACTGCCCGCGACGGGCCCGGAGGACCGCCCGCACCTGGTGTTCTTCCAGCACGACGAGGTGATCGTGCACACCCCGGCCAACCTCGCCGACGAGGTGGCCGCCGCCGTCGCCGAGGCGGCCGACGAGGCCCGCCGGCTGGTGTTCGGCGACACCCCGGTGCGCTTCCCGCTCAGCACGGCGGTGGTGGACTGCTACGCGGACGCCAAGTGAGCCGCGGGCACTGGACGACGCCCGGACACCGGGCCGTCAGAGCTTCCGGAACCCGCGCGCGTCCTCGGCCGCCGCGACCACCTCGGCCAGGCCCGCCCCGGTCGAGGCGGTGACGGCGGCGGCCACCGCGCCCTCCACGAACGGCGCGTCCACCAGCTGCACGCCCGGGCGCGGCTCGTCCTCCAGCACCGTGACGGCGGTGAGCACCGAGCTGCCGAGGTCCGGCAGCACGACCACGCCCGCCCCGGCGTCGGCCCGCGCGATCGCCCCGGCGATCAGGTCGTAGCTGGTGCCGAGCCCGCCGTCCTCAGTGCCGCCCGCGACGACCACCCGCACGCCGTCCGAGGCGAGTTCGCCGAGCAGCTCGCGCAGCCCCTCCGCGAGCCGGGCGCTGTGCGAGACCAGAACAATGCCCACGTTCTCACTCATGCGGCCGACCCTACGGCCGGAACCCGGTACTCCGGGAGAGTGATCGGAATCCCGCGTGTCGCACCCCGTGCCCACCACCCCCGTCTGGCGTAGCGTCGGGGCTACGGCGTCGCCGGCCGTGGCGTCCTCACCCAGGTCACCCAGGTCACCAAGGGAGCGAAGAGCGTTGAAGAAGCTGATCAACACCCCGGAGAGCGTCCTGGAGGACGCGCTGGCCGGGATCGCCGCCGCCCATCCGGAGCTGACGGTGGACGTCCCCAACCGGGTGATCACCCGGGCCGCCCGCCCGGCCGGCCCGAAGGTCGCGCTGATCTCCGGCGGCGGCTCCGGCCACGAACCGCTGCACGGCGGCTTCGTCGGCCCCGGCATGCTCGACGCCGCCTGCCCCGGCGAGGTCTTCACCTCGCCCGTCCCGGACCAGATGCTGGCCGCCGCCAAGGCCGTGGAGACCGGCGCCGGCGTGGTCTTCGTCGTGAAGAACTACACCGGCGATGTGATGAACTTCGAGCTCGCCGCCGAACTCGCCGCCGAGGAGGGCCTGGAGGTCCGCACCGTCCTGGTCAACGACGACGTCGCGGTCGAGGACTCCACCTGGACGGCCGGCCGCCGGGGCACCGGCGCGACCGTGCTGGTCGAGAAGACCGCCGGCGCGCTGGCCGAGCGCGGCGCCCCGCTGGACGAGGTGGCCGCCCTGGGCGAGCGGGTCAACGCCGCCTCCCGCTCCTTCGCCGTCGCGCTCACCGCGGCCACCGTCCCGGCCGCCGGCAAGCCCGGCTTCGACCTGCCCGAGGACGAGATCGAGGTCGGCGTCGGCATCCACGGCGAGCCCGGCCGCCGACGCGAGAAGCTCCGCCCGGCCCGCGAGCTGGCCGCCGAGGTCGTCGACACCATCCTGACCGACCACCACCTGACCCCGGGCGACGAGGTGATCGCCCTGCTCAACGGCCTCGGCGCGACCCCGCTGCTGGAGCTGTACGTGGTCTACGGCGAGGTCGCCGCCCGGCTCGCCGAGCGCGGCATCACGGTGGCCCGCAGCCTGGTCGGCAACTACGTCACCAGCCTGGACATGGCGGGCTTCTCGCTCACCCTCACCAAGGCCGACGCCGAGCTGCTGGAACTCTGGGACGCCCCGGTCGACACCCCCGCCCTCAAGCGGGCCTGAGGAGGACGCACGATGGACTTCGACACCCCGCTGGCCGAGGCCTGGGTCCGCGCGATCGCCGCGGCCGTCGAGAAGGAGCGGGCCCGGCTCACCGACCTGGACTCCGCGATCGGCGACGGCGACCACGGCAGCAACCTCCAACGCGGCTTCGCCGCCGCCCTGACCGCCCTGGACGGCCTCCAGCCCGCCGGCCCCGGCGCCGTCCTCACCAAGACCGGCACCACCCTCATCTCCAAGGTCGGCGGCGCCTCCGGCCCGCTCTACGGCAAGGCCTTCCGCGCCATCGGCGCCGCCCTGCCCGACCCTGCCGACCCGGCCGCCGTCGCCGAGGCCCTGTCCGCCGGCCTGGACGCCATCCGCCTCCTCGGCAAAGCCGCCCCCGGCGACAAGACCATCGTGGACGCCTGGACCCCGGCCGTCGCCGCCTTCCGCGCCACAGCCGCCACCGGCGCCGACCTCCCCACAGCGGCCGCAGCGGCCGCCGAAGCCGCCGAACAGGGCGCCCGCGACACCATCCCCCTCCAGGCCCGCAAGGGCCGCGCCTCCTACCTCGGCGAACGCAGCATCGGCCACCAGGACCCCGGCGCCACCTCCACCGCCCTCGTCTTCCGCACCCTCGCCGACATCACCACCACCTGACCCCCACCCACCGCCCACACACACCCACCTCCCCCACACCCACCCCACCCGCCTCATCCCCCACCTCCCGCACCAGGGCCACCTCCCCCGCCCCCACCCACCCGCCCCTCCCCCCGCGAGAGGGACGCGCTGCGGGAGGGGGTGGCGCAGGGGGTGGCCGCGGAGAGGGGCGTGACGGGTGATTTTCAGACTGCCAACGATCTGAACGCCCCACCTCCAGGGTTGGCAGTCTGAAAATCATCCAGCCCCCGGAGCGGCCCCCCCCCGGGGCCCCCCCCCCCCCCCCCCCCCCCCCCCACCCCCACCCCCCCCCCCCCCCCCCCACAAACCCCCCCAACAA